>NZ_PTQZ01000050.1 GCF_002943415.1 Amnimonas aquatica
AGGGCGACACGATCTTCAGCAGCCACTGGTAGCACGGGTGGCATTCCATGCCGATGCGCAGCGCGCCGCGCTCGCCCTGGGCGAACTGGCGGATGCGTTCCTCGGCGTGCTGCAGCTGCGGGATCAGCCTGTTGGCCACCGCCAGCAAGTACTCGCCGGCCTGGGTGGGTCGCAGGTTGCGGCCTTCGCGATGCCAGACCGTGGTGCCGAGCTGACCCTCCAGCTTGCGTATGGTGTGTGAAAGCGCTGACTGCGTCAGGTGCAGCTGCTCGGCCGCGGCGGTCAGCGAGCCGTGCTGGTCGACGGCGCGGATGATGGCGAGGTGGATGCGCTCGAGCATGCTATTCATGAGCCATATTCATTGAATGGCCGGAGAATACCATTTTCCGTCATGATCAGCCGCGCATTTGCGATGCCGTCACCTTGCGGAAACCCTCATGGCAGATGAAAAAAGCCCTGCACGAGAGGCAGGGCTTTTCGGTACGGCAAGGGGGAGAGCAGGTCAGACGTTGAAGCGGAAATGCAGCACATCGCCATCCTTGACGATGTAGTCCTTGCCTTCCAGGCGCCACTTGCCGGCTTCCTTGGTGCCGGCTTCGCCCTTGTACTGGATGAAATCCTCGTAGGCGATGCATTCGGCGCGGATGAAGCCTTTCTCGAAGTCGGTGTGGATGACGGCGGCGGCCTTGGGCGCGGTGCAGTTGACCGGAATGGTCCAGGCACGCACTTCCTTCACGCCGGCGGTGAAGTAGGTGTGCAGGTTGAGCAGGCCATAGCCGGCGCGGATGACGCGGTTCAGGCCCGGCTCGTCCATCCCCAGGTCGGCGAGGAAGGCGACCTTGTCATCTTCGTCGAGTTCGGCGATCTCGGCTTCCAGCTTGTTGCAGATCGGCACCACCACGGCGCCTTCGCCGGCGGCGAGTTCGCGCACGGCGTCGAGGCGCGGGTTGTTGTCGAAACCGTCCTCGGCCACGTTGGCGATGTACATGGTCGGCTTCAGGGTGAGGAAACCGAAGGACTTGATGAGGAGGCGCTCGTCGGCATCGAGGCCGACGCTGCGCGCGGGCAGGCCTTCATCCAGCGCCGGCTTGATCTTTTCCAGCACGGCCTTGATCGCGATGGCTTCCTTGTCGCCACCCTTGGCCTGGCGGGTCAGGCGCAGCAGCGCCTTTTCCACGCTGTCGAGATCGGCCAGCGCCAGCTCGGTGTTGATGATGGCGATGTCGTCCAGCGGGCTGACCTGGCCGGCGACGTGGATGACGTTCTCGTCTTCGAAGCAGCGCACGACATGGGCGATGGCATCGGTTTCGCGGATGTTGGCGAGGAACTGGTTGCCCAGGCCTTCACCCTTCGAGGCGCCGGCGACCAGGCCGGCGATGTCGACGAACTCCATGCTGGTCGGGATCACGCGCTCGGGCTTGACGATGGCGGCCAGCGCGTCGAGGCGAGGGTCGGGCATGGGCACCACGCCGGTGTTCGGCTCGATGGTGCAGAACGGGAAGTTCTCGGCCGCGATGCCGGCCTTGGTCAGGGCGTTGAACAGGGTGGACTTGCCGACGTTGGGCAGGCCGACGATGCCGCAGTTGAAACCCATCTTTCTTGCTCCCTGCCGGCGGCAGCCGCCGGCACTCAGTCAGTTCGGCTCAGGCCTGGCCGGCCTTGAACCCGTTCAGTTGATTCATGACGCGGGCCAGTTCGCCGGCCAGCAGCGCATCGGTGTGGCGCAGCGCCTCGTCCACGGCCTGGTCGATCAGGTCCTGCTCGCTGCGCGGCGCCTTGCCGAGCACGAAGCCGGTGACCAGCGCGCTGCTGCCCGGATGGCCGATACCGACGCGCAGGCGGTGGAAGCCGTTCTGGTTGCCCAGCGCACTGATGGTGTCGCGCAGGCCGTTGTGGCCGCCGTGGCCGCCGCCGGTCTTGAGGCGGATCTGGCCGGGGGGCAGGTCGAGCTCGTCGTGCGCGACCAGGATCTCGGCCGGCGTGATCTTGTAGAAGCCGGCAACGGCGCCGATGCTCTGGCCCGAGCGGTTCATGTAGGTGGTCGGCACCAGCAGGCGCACATCCTGCCCGTTCACGCTGGCGCGCGCGCTCAGGCCGAAGGCCTTGGCATCGGGAGCCAGGCGCACGCCGAGGCGGTCTGCCAGGCGCTCGACGAACCAGGCGCCGGCGTTGTGCCGGGTCTCGGCATACTGCGGGCCCGGGTTGGCCAGGCCGACGATGAGTCGTGGGGCGGTCATGTGCTGCTGCTTCCGGAAACTGTCGCGATTCTTGCGGCAGGACGGGGGCGGGTCAATGGCTGGCGGCATCGGTGCCGGAAATGAAAAGCGGGGCCTGAGCCCCGCTTTTCACCAAGCCACGCGACGGATCACTCCGCGGCGTCGCCCTTGGTGGCGTGCACGTTGGCCACCGGCTGGTCGTGGTCGTGGCCCAGCGCCAGCACCGGGATCTCGACGCCCTTCGGCAGCTTGAGATCGGACAGGTGCAGGGTGGTGCCGACGTGCACGTCAGCCAGGTCGACTTCGATGAACTCTGGCAGGTCGCCCGGCAGGCAGGACACTTCCACTTCCGAGGTGAAGTGGGTGATGGCGCCGCCTTCGGTCTTCACGCCAACCGAGCTTTCCTGGTTGATGAAGTGCAGGGGGACCTTGATGGTCAGCTTCTGGGCGGCATCGACGCGCAGGAAGTCGGCGTGCAGCGGCAGACCCTTGACCGGGTGGCGCTGCAGGGCCTTCAGCACGGCCTGCTGCGGCTTGCCATCGAGGTTGATGGTCAGCACGTGGGAGTAGAAGGCTTCGTTTTCCAGGGCCTTGACCAGTTCACGCAGTTCCAGGCTGATCGATTCAGCGGCGGCACCGCCACCGTAGATCACGGCCGGGACCTTGGCGTCCAGACGACGAAGGCGGCGGCTCGCACCTTTCCCTTCGTTCGTCCGGCTCTGCGCATTCAGCGAAAAGTTTGCAGCGGACATCTTGTTTCTCCGTTGTGCCGGATGCTTGCGACCAGCATCCGGCGGGTTTCCGCCCGCCGCGGAACTGCGGCGGGTNATGGATTCCTCGTTGTTGATGCGGCGCAGGGTTTCCGCGAGCAGCGCCGACATCGACAGCTGGCGGATGCGGCCGCAGGCCTTGGCATCGTCGGAGAGCGGGATGGTGTCGGTCACCACCAGCTCGTCCAGCTGCGAATTGCGGATGTTGTCGATGGCCGGGCCGGACAGCACGGCGTGCGTGCAGTAGGCCACCACGCGACGGGCACCGTGTTCCTTGAGCGCGCCGGCGGCCTTGCACAGCGTGCCGGCGGTATCGACCATGTCGTCGACGATGATGCAGTCGCGGCCCTTCACTTCGCCGATGATGTGCATGACCTGCGATTCGTTGGCCTTCGGGCGACGCTTGTCGATGATCGCCAGGTCGGCGTCGTCGAGCTGCTTGGCCACCGCGCGGGCGCGCACCACGCCGCCGACGTCCGGCGACACCACCACCAGGTTCTGGTAGTCCTGGCGCTCGATGTCGGCGAGCAGCACCGGCGATCCGTAGACGTTGTCCACCGGAATGTCGAAGAAGCCCTGGATCTGGTCGGCGTGCAGGTCGACGGTGAGCACGCGGTCGACGCCGACCGTGGTCAGCATGTCGGCCACCACCTTGGCGGTGATGGGCACGCGCGCCGAACGCACGCGGCGGTCCTGGCGGGCATAGCCGAAATAGGGGATGACCGCGGTGATGCGACCGGCGCTGGCGCGGCGCAGGGCGTCGGCCATGACGATCAGTTCCATCAGGTTGTCGTTGGTCGGTGCGCAGGTCGACTGCAGGATGAAGACATCCTTGCCGCGCACGTTGTCGTTGATCTCGACCGCGATCTCGCCGTCCGAGAAGGTGCCGACGTGGGCGGCGCCAAGCGGAATGTGCAGATGGCTGACGACCTTGCGGGCCAGTTCCGGATTGGCATTGCCTGTGAACACGACAAGGTTTGGCATGATGACGGGTCGACTCGGCCTGACGGATGGAAACGAATAATGGCAGGGGCGGCTGGATTCGAACCAACGCATGGCGGGATCAAAACCCGCTGCCTTACCGCTTGGCGACGCCCCTATATACGGTGTGGCCGGAGGATCCGGTCGAGCGCGACATGCGCGGGCGAGCGGTTCAATCCCCGGCTGATGAAGCCCGCTGCCGGCGCCTGCGCGAGTATCCGCTCCGCTTCATGACGATCCGGGCAGGCCATGAACACGCAGGCGCCGGTTCCCGTCATGCGCGCGGAACCCCGCTGCGCCAGCCACTCCAGGGCTGCATCCACTGCGGGGGAAAGACGTCGGACCACGGGTTCGAAGTCGTTGCGGCCGCCCCCCGCAAAGAAGGCGCGCATTGTAATGGGGGTGGTATTTCGAGTCAATTCCGGGTGCCCGAAGGCGGCGGCCGTGGAAACGTGCGCTTCCGGCGTCAGCACGACGTACCAGGGCTCAGGCAGATCAATGGCTTGCAGGCGCTCGCCGACGCCCTCCGCCCAGGCCGCGAAACCGCGCACGAACACCGGCACATCGGCGCCCAGCGACAGTCCCAGGTCGGCCAGGCGGTCGCTGCCCAGTCCGGTCTGCCACAGCGTGTCCAGCGCCAGCAGGGCGGTGGCGGCATCGGACGAGCCGCCGCCGAGCCCGCCACCCATGGGCAGGCGCTTGACCAGGCGGATGTCGGCGCCGAGCTCGCAGCCGGTGTGCCGCTGCAGCAGGCGGGCGGCGCGCACGATCAGGTTCTGCGCCGCCGGCACGCCGTCGATCTCCGGGGACAGGGTGATGTCGCCGTCAGCGCGCAGGCTGAATGTGATGTCGTCGCTCAGGTCGAGGAACTGGAACACGGTCTGCAGGTCGTGGTAGCCGTCCGCGCGGCGGCCGGTGACGTGCAGGAACAGGTTGAGCTTGGCCGGCGCCGGCAGGCTGAGCGAGGTCAGCGGCGGTGCCAGGTCGGTGTGCGCTGCCTGGGTCATGGCGCCGGGCTCGCGGCGGACGGGGTGCTGGCCGCGTCAGCGGGAGCGGCGCCGGCCTGATCGACTGCACTGTCGACGGTCGGCGGCGAGCCCGGCTGCCAGCCGGCCACCGTCAGCACGATGCGGTTGTTCGCCTGGGTCATGACCAGTCGCGTCGGTACGCGGTAGCCCGACAGCACCTGCTCGCCCATGACGCGCGTGGTCCAGCCGCGCTCGCTGAATTCGCGCAGGCCGTCCGGCTCGGCCAGCGGCGTGATGGCGGTGTCGGCCTCCGCCGGCCAGCCGGTGAGCCAGGCATTGAGGCTGTCGAGCGGAATCGGGATGCCGGTCAGCGCCTTCGCCAGCAGCTCGGCGCTGGCCGATTCGCGCCGGCCCAGCCAGGCGTTCTCCAGCACCAGCCAGCCGTCGCGGCTGCTCAGCGTGGTGCGGCCCTGGTTGAGCGGGCCGGCGGCCTCGGCATCGTAGCCATCGCCAAGGCGCTGCCAGCTGTAGGTGGCGGAAACGGTCTGGCCGAGGAAGCGCACGCCGGCCTTGCCTTCCATGCGCCAGGCATCAAGCTGGCGTGCATCGGGCACGCCGGCGGCGGGCGGCGCGGTCGCCGGGGCCGGCGCCAGCAGGCTGCAGCCGCCCAGCAGCAGGGGTGCCAGCAGCGCCAGCGCCATCAGCACGGGTCGCGCCCGGCCGGGCGATGCCGGCGCCGGCGTGCCGGAAGCCGCCTGCCCGGAGACGGGCGGAGCGGCGTGCGGTGGCGCGGCCGGTGCGGTAGACAGCGGGGCGGTCATGGCGTGCACGGGGCATCCTGCGGGTGGTCCGATGGTGGCGGCAGTCTAGCAAATGCGCGCCGCGGATTTGTCTTTGGGGGGATGATCCCGCACAATTCGTGGCCATTCCCGGCCTTTGCCGGGCACAGGGTCGGGCATGGGTCTGCTGGCATTCGGCATCAATCACAAGACGGCATCCGTCGCCTTGCGCGAGCGCGCGGCATTCACGCCGGAGTCGCTGGTGTCCGCCCTGCGCGAAGCCCGCGAGCAGGGCGGGCTGAGAGAGCTGGCCATCCTGTCGACCTGCAACCGCACCGAATTCTATGGCGCCCTGCCCGATGGTGCCGCCGACACCCTGCTGCAGTGGCTGTCCGCCGCGCGCGGCATTCCCCCCGATGAGCTGCGCCAGGTCTGGTACTGCCATGATGGCGACGAGGCCGTGCGTCATGCCATGCGCGTCGCTTCAGGGCTCGACTCCATGATCCTCGGCGAGCCGCAGATCCTCGGCCAGATGAAGTCCGCCTATGCCGAGGCGGTGCGCGCCGGCACCCTCGGCGCGGAGCTGGAGCGCCTGTTCCAGGGCACCTTCGCCGCCGCCAAGCAGGTGCGCAGCGAGACCGACATCGGCAGCAGTCCGGTGTCGATCGGCTTCGCGGCGGTGACGCTGGCGCGCCAGGTCTTCGAGTCGCTGGCCGATGCCCCGGTGCTGCTGGTCGGCGCCGGCGAAATGAACGCGCTGGTGGCCCGCCATCTGCGCGAGCAGGGCGCGGCCGAGCTGATGCTGGTCAATCGCACGCTGGCACGCGCCGAGGCGCTGGCCGCCGAGGTCGGTGGCGAGGCCATGCCCTGGTCGCTGCTCACCGACGCGCTGACCCGCGCCGACATGGTGGTGAGCTGCACCGGCAGCACCGAGCCGGTGATTTCGGTGGCGCAGGTGAAGGCGGCCCTGAAGCGGCGCCGGCACCGGCCGCTGCTGCTCATCGACATCGCGGTGCCGCGCGACATCGATCCGGCGGTGGCCGAGCTCGATGATGTCTTCCTCTATACCGTCGATGACCTGCAGTCGGTGATCGATGCCGGCTGGCGCACGCGCCAGGCCGCCGCCGCGCAGGCCGAGACGCTGATCGCCGAGCGCGTGCGGCGTTTCGCCGCCCAGCAGCGCGTGCAGCAGGAGGCCGTGGCCATGATCCGCGGCCTGCGCGAGCAGGCGCAGCAGCTCGCCGCGCTGGAGCAGCGGAAAGCGCTCGACAGCCTGCGCCAGGGCGGTGACCCGGAGGCCGTGCTGGCGCGCTTCCAGCACAACCTGGTCAACAAGTGGCTGCACGCGCCCACGGTCGGCCTGCGCCAGCTCGCGGCTTCCGGCGAAGATGAGCTGGTGACGCGCTTCGCGGCACTGCTCGGGGTCAGCGTGCCGGAGGCCGTCGCGGGTGATGACCATCGCAGCGACCAGACCGGCGACCCGACATGAAAGCCTCCATTCTGACCCGCCTCGACCGCCTCGCCGAGCGTTTCGAGGAGCTCAACGCCCTGCTCGCCGATGCCGGCGTGATCGCCGACCAGCAGCAGTTCCGCAGGCTGTCGCGCGAGCATGCCGAGCTGGAGCCGGTGGTGCAGGCGCTGCTCGACTACCGGCGCGTGCAGGCGCAGCAGGCCGAGACGCGCGCGCTGCTGGCCGACCCGGACTTCCGTGACCCCGAGCTGCGCGAGCTGGCCGAGCTGGACATCGCCGAGGGCGGCGAGCGCCTGGTGTCGCTGGAGGCGGAGCTGCAACGGCTGATGATTCCGCGCGACCCCAACGACGACTGCAGCATCTGGCTGGAAGTTCGCGCCGGCACCGGCGGCGACGAGGCGGCGATCTTCGCCGGCGACCTGTTCCGCATGTATTGCCGTCATGCCGAACGCATGGGCTGGCGGGTCGAGGTGGTGTCCGGCAATGCCGGCGAGCATGGCGGCTACAAGGAAGTGATTTCGCGGGTCGAGGGCGCGGGCGCCTATGCCGCGCTCAAGTTCGAGTCCGGCGTGCACCGCGTGCAACGCGTGCCCGCCACCGAGTCGCAGGGACGCATACACACCTCCGCCTGCACGGTGGCCATCCTGCCCGAATCGGAGGAGGTCGCCGCGGTCGAGCTCAATCCGGCCGACCTGCGCGTGGACACCTACCGTGCCAGCGGTGCCGGCGGCCAGCACGTCAACAAGACCGACTCGGCGGTGCGCATTACGCATATTCCCACCGGGGTCGTGGTCGAGTGCCAGGACGAGCGCTCGCAGCACAAGAACAAGGCGCGCGCTCTCTCGCTGCTGGCGGCCAAGCTGCTGGCGGCGCGGCAGAGCGCGCAGCAGCAGGCGTCGGCGTCGCTGCGCCGCGACCTGGTCGGTTCGGGCGACCGCTCCGAGCGCATCCGCACCTACAACTTTCCGCAGGGCCGGGTCACCGACCACCGCATCAACCTGACCCTGTACCGGCTGGACGAGATCATCGCCGGCGATATCGGCGAGCTGGTCGCCGCGCTCGCCACCGAGCACCAGGCCGACCAGCTGGCGGCGCTGGCGAGCGAAGACTGATGCCATGACCAACGATCACGAGGCACCACGCATCGACGACTGGCTGCGCCGTGCCGCGAGCCGACTGGCGGATGCCCCGGCCTGGCGCAGCGGCAGCGATGACGCGCCGGGGCGCGAGGCGTCCTGGCTGCTGGCGGCGGTGCTGGGGCGCGACCTGGCCTGGCTGATGACCTGGCCGGAGCGGCGGCTGTCGGACGCCGAGCTGGCGCGTGCCGATGACTGGCTGGCACGCCGCTGTGCAGGCGAGCCGCTGGCCTATCTGCGCGGCGAGCACGAGTTCTGGTCGCTGCCGCTGCGGGTGACGCCGGCCACGCTGGTGCCGCGCCCTGACACCGAGCGGCTGGTCGAGGTCGTGCTGTCCTGTCTGCCGCCGGCTGCCCGCGTGCTCGACCTGGGTACCGGCAGCGGCGCCATCGCGCTGGCGCTCGCGCACGAGCGGCGGGATGCCGAGGTGACCGCGGTCGACCGCAGCGCGGAGGCGCTGGCGGTGGCGCGCGGCAATGGCGAGCGGCTGGAGCTGCCGGTGCGCTGGCTGCACGGCGACTGGTTCGCCCCGGTGGCGGGCGAGCGCTTCCATGTCGTGGCCAGCAATCCGCCCTATATTTCCGATGACGACCCGCACCTGGCGGTGCTGGCGCACGAGCCGTCGACGGCGCTGGTGGCGGCAGACGACGGCCTTGCCGACCTGCGCCATCTGGCATCGACGGCGCCAGCGCACCTGCTGCCCGGTGGCTGGCTGCTGCTCGAGCACGGCTTCGCCCAGGCCGCCGCCGTGCGCGCGGCGCTGGTGGCGGCCGGCTTCACCCAGGTGCGCAGCTGGCAGGACCTGGCGGGCCAGGACCGGGTCAGCGGCGGCTGCCTGCCGCC
>NZ_PTQZ01000051.1 GCF_002943415.1 Amnimonas aquatica
GGCGAGAAGCAGGCGGCCCTTGCGGATGCCGCCGCTGCCATTGCCGCTGCCGCGCGCAGGCGTGCGCGATGCCCCGCCGCGCGGACGCGCCGGTGCCTGCTTGCGGGTGGGGCGGCTGGCGCCCCGGGGCGTGCGACGAGCGCTCATGACAATACGGTCTCCGCCGGGATCACATGCGGTCCGGCGCGGCCACGCCGAGCAGGCCGAGGCCGTTGGCCAGCACTTTCTGCGCGGCCAGGCTCAGCGTCAGGCGCGCGTTGCGCTCGCCGGCGTCGTCGACCAGCATCTTGTTGCCGTTGTAGTAGCCGTGGAATTCCTGGGCCAGTTCGCGCAGGGCGTGTGTCAGCTGGTGCGGCGCGCGGTTGCGGGCCGCGTTGGCGACCGCTTCCGGCCAGGCCGACAGGCGCTTGACCAGCTCCTCGATACCGCTGTCGCCCAGCGCCGGCAGCGCCGCCAGGCCGGCTTCCTGGTCGAACTGCCAGCCGCGCGTGTCCAGCTCGCGGAAGATGCTGCTGATGCGGGCATGGGCGTACTGCAGGTAGTAGACCGGGTTGTCGGCGGTCTGCGAGCGGGCCAGGTCGATGTCGAACTCCAGGTGCTGCTCCGGCGAGCGCGTCAGGTAGAAGAAGCGGGTGGCGTCGTTGCCGGCTTCCTCGATCAGCTGCTTGAGGGTCACGAAATTGCCAGAACGCTTGCCCATGCGGCCGGATGACAGCGTGACGAACTGGATCAGCGCCACGTGGAAGCGGTCGCCCTGGCCGGTCAGCGCCTCGATGGCGGCGCGCACGCGCGCGATGTAGCCGTGGTGGTCGGCACCCCAGACGTCGATCAGGGCGTCAAAGCCGCGGTCGAGCTTGTCCAGGTGGTAGGCCACGTCGGCGGCGAAATAGGTGTGGATGCCGTTGTCGCGCACCAGCACGCGGTCCTTCTCGTCGCCCAGCGCGCTGGTGCGCAGCCAGATGGCGCCATCCTGCTCGTAGACATGGCCGCGTTCGCGCAGGCGCGTGATGGCCTTGTCGATGGCTCCGCCCTCGGCCAGCGTGCGCTCGGAGAACCAGGCGTCGAAGCTGACATTGAAGGCGTCCAGCGTGGCGCGGATGTCGGCGAGTTGGGTATCGAGGCCGAAGTCCTGCACCTTGCGGTAGTCGGCGCCGAGCAGGTCGCGCACGCGGCTGATGATGGCGTCCAGATAGGTTTCCTTGCGCGCCTTGATCTCGTCGCCGTCACCTTCCGGGTCTTCCGGCAGGCCGGCGACGACCTCGGCCCAGGGCCGGAAGTAGGCCCGGCCGTCACGCGCCAGCAGCGCTTCGGCGCAGGTCTTCACGTAGTCGGCCGGGTAGGCGCGCGATGGCACCTGCACGGTCTCGCCGCAGGCTTCCAGGTAGCGGGCGTAGACCGACACCGCCAGCACGTCGGCCTGGCGGCCGGCGTCGTTGATGTAGTACTCGGTGGTGACCGCGTGCCCGGTGGCGCGCAGCAGGTTGGCCAGCGCCGAGCCGTAGGCGGCGCCGCGGCCGTGGCCGACGTGCATGGGGCCGGTCGGGTTGGCCGACACGTACTCCAGCAGCACCTTCTCGCCCTGGCCGATGTCCGGCGACGAGAACGCCGCTGCATCGGCGAGGATCTGCTGCACGGCGGCGAAGCGGCTATCGGCGGACAGGAAGAAATTGATGAAGCCCGGGCCCGCGATCTCGACCTTGCTCACCGCGGCATCGGCCGGCAACGCAGCGACCAGCGCCTCGGCGATGTCGCGCGGCTTGCGGCCGGCGGCCTTGGCCGAGGCCAGCGCGAGGTTGGTGGCCCAGTCGCCGTGCGCCTTGTCGCGCGTGCGGTCGAACTGGATGACGGGGGCGAAGTCGGCGGGCAGCACGCCGTCGGCGCGCAGGGTGGCGACGGCGGAGGCGAGCAGGGATTCGAGCAGGTGCTTCATCGGGGACGGGTCCGGGGCGTAGATCGGCGGCGATTGTAGCAATAAAAAAAGGCGGGGCCCCAACCGGGGCTCCCGCCTTTCTCTGTCCACGCTGGTGCGTGGCGACCGCGCTGCTTACTTCTTGAAGCTGCGGGCGCCGAAGCGCTGCTTGAACTTGTCGATACGGCCACCAGTGTCGACGACCTTCTGCGTGCCCGTGTAGAACGGGTGGCAGGCGGAGCACACGTCGATGCTGAAGTTCTTGGCCAGGGTTGAACGGGTTTCGAACACGTTGCCGCAGGAGCAGGTCACGGTGACGGGTTCGTACTTCGGGTGGATGTCGGCGCGCATGGCTATCACCTATCAAGGAACGGGTTGAGGGGGCTTCGCGCTCCTGCCGGGCCGCGCGGGCCGGCTCGCGGCGGGGCGGGGCAGACGGACAGGTACGAAGCCGGACCATTCTCTTGGCCCACCGCGAAGGTATCTTCATCGCGGCCAGGCACAACAAGGGCGCGAATTCTAGGGCATGTACAGGAAATAGCCAAGTGCCCGGCGGCTGGGCCGTTGGCAAGAGGCGGTGGCGAGGCGTCAGCGCGCGGCGTCGGCATCCGCCGCTTCGCCGGCTTTCCGGGCCGCCTCCTGCTTGCGCTGTGCTTCCTTGTCTTTCTTTGCCTGTGCCTTTTCGTCCTCGTCGTCATCGTCCGGGATCACGGCGCCGGCGGCCGCGCCGACCGCCTTGACGCCTACGCCGGCCACGGTGGTGACGGTGCCGACGGCGAATTCGGCGACGTCATAGACGATGCAGCCGGACAGAGGCAGGGTGAGGGCCAGCAGTGCCAGCAGGGGTACGGGTCGGGTCATGACATGGTGCCTGTCGTTTTGCCGCCATCATAGCGCCGATGCCGGCGCGCGTCCCGGGCCTGCGCAAGCGGGTGTCAGCGGTGGTACCCTCCCGCCGCATGACCATCCTCCGGCTCGCCCTGCCTTCCCCCCTGCGCCAGGCCTTCGATTACCGCCTGCCTGCCGCCCTTGCCGCCGATGGCGTGCCGGCCGCGGGCGTCCGCGTGCGCGTGCCGTTCGGCAGGCAGCAGCTGGTGGCGCTGGTGCTGGAGGAGGCCGCCGAGCCGGCGGTGGCGGAGGCGAAGCTGCGCCCGGTGCAGGCGGTGCTCGATGACGCGCCGGTGCTGCCGCCGGCGCTCTGGCGCCTGGCGCTGTGGACGGCGCACTACTACCAGCATCCGCTGGGGGATGCCCTGAGCCAGATGCTGCCGGTGCTGGTGCGCCAGGGCGAACCGCTGCGCGTCGAGCCGGCCCCGGTCTGGCGCCTGACGCCGCGCGGTCTGGCACTGGCGGATGACGGCCTGCAGCGCGCGCCGCGCCAGCAGGCCGCGCACGCGATGCTGAAGGCGCATCCCGACGGCCTGGCGGATGCCACGCTGAAGGGCCTGGGCATCGGCCGCGAGGCCTTGCAGGCGCTGGCGGACAAGGAGCTGGCGGGACGCGTGGCGGTCGCCGCCGGACGGGCGGCGGGCGCCGATGCCTGGCCAGTGCCGCTGCTCGCAGAGGCGGCGCTGGCGCTGAATGACGAACAGCAGGCGGCGGTGGCTGCGGTGATCGGCGATCTGCGGGGCTTCCATCCCTGGCTGCTGCAGGGCATCACCGGCAGCGGCAAGACCGAGGTCTATCTGCAGGCCATGGCGCCGGTGCTGGCGGAGGGTCGGCAGGTCCTGGTGCTGGTGCCCGAGATCGGCCTGACCCCGCAGACCGTGGCGCGTTTCCAGGCGCGTTACCGCTGCCCGGTGGTCGTGCTGCATTCCGGGCTCACCGACCGCGAGCGCCTGCAGGCCTGGCGTTCGGCACGCGAGGGCGAGGCCGGCATTGTCATCGGCACGCGTTCGGCGGTGTTCACGCCGCTGGCGCGGCCGGGGCTGATCATCGTCGACGAAGAGCATGATCTCTCCTTCAAGCAGCAGGAGGGCTTCCGCTACCACGGGCGCGATGTCGCGGTGCGGCGGGCCCAGCTCGAGGACATCCCGGTGCTGCTGGGCTCCGCGACCCCCGCGCTCGAGAGCCTGGCCAATGCCGCCGCCGGCCGCTACCGGTTGCTGACGCTGGCTCGCCGTGCCGGCGGCGCCCGCTCGCCCGGCGTGCGCCTGATCGATGTCCGCGGCCATCGCCTGGTCGAAGGTCTGGCACCGGCGGTGCACGAAGCCATGAAGGCCACGCTGGCGCGCGGCGAGCAGGTGCTGGTGTTCCTCAACCGGCGCGGCTACGCCCCGGTGCTGATGTGCCATGACTGCGGCTGGCAGGCCGGCTGCCAGCGTTGCGACGCGAGGCCGACCCTGCATCGCGATCCGCCCCGCTTGCACTGCCATCACTGCGGCAGCGAGCAGCGCCCGCCGCGCCAGTGCCCGGACTGCGGCAGCACCGATCTGCGTCCGGTCGGCGCCGGCACCGAGCGTCTGGAAGATGGCCTGGCGCCACTGTTCCCGGGCGTGGCCATCCACCGCGTGGATCGCGACAGCACGCGTCGCAAGGGCTCGCTGCAGGCCATGATGGCGCGCATCCACGAGGGCGGCGCGGCGATCCTGGTAGGGACGCAGATGCTGGCCAAGGGCCACCACTTCCCGGCGGTGACGCTGGTGGTGATTCCCGACGGCGATGGCGGCCTGTTCAGTGCCGACTTCCGCGGCCCGGAGCGGCTGGCGCAGCAGCTGGTCCAGGTATCCGGGCGTGCCGGTCGCGCCGAACGGCCGGGCCAGGTACTGCTGCAGACACACCAGCCTGAGCATCCGCTGTTCGCGGTGCTGCTCGGACAGGGCTACAGCGCCTGCGCGCGGATGCTGCTGGAGGAACGGGCTCTGCTGGGCCTGCCGCCGTCAGGCCACCTGGCGCTGCTGCGCGCCGAGGCGACCCGCGCCGAGCTGCCGCTGGCCTTCCTGCAGCAGGCCGCCATGACGGTGCTGCAGCAGGGTGGCGGCGTGCAGGCCTGGGGACCGGTGCCGGCGCCGATGGCGCGCAAGGCCGGCATGCATCGCGTGCACCTGCTGCTGAAGTGCGATGACCGCCGGCGCCTGCATGCGCTGCTGGCGACGCTGGTGCCCTGGCTGGATACGCTGCCGGCTGCACGCCAGGTGCGCTGGTCCGTCGACGTCGACCCCCAGGAACTCGGCTGACACGACGGGTGTGTTCTGGCGGGGGAGAGGGGGCGGGAAATCGTAGCGCAGGCGTTTTTCCCGCCCCCTCTCCCCCGCCAGAACACAAGCGCCCGCACAGCCTCAGTAGGTGCCGATATAGAAGTCGCGCTGGATGCGTCCGGCGTTCTCCGGCACGTTGGCGTAGCGGTCGAAGTCGGTCTCGCCGAGGTGACGCAGGGCATCCTCGTCCAGCCAGCTGACCTGGTCGCCGAAGGTCTGGCGCTGGTCGAGCAGGGCGAAGGCGGCGTCGGCCATGATCTCCGGCTTGCGCGACACCGACAGCCCGGCATCGCCGGCGGTCATGCCGACCGCGGCGGTGGCGATCAGCGTCGCCGGCCACAGCGTGCGCACCTGGATGCCCTTGCTGCGCACCTCTTCGGCGTAGCCGAGGCTGAGCAGGGTCATGCCGTACTTGGTCACCGTGTACGGCGCGAAGGCACCCAGCCAGCCCGGATCGAGGTTGATCGGCGGACACAGGTTGAGCACCTGGCCCTGGCGCTCGGCCAGATGCGGCAGCGCTTCGCGCAGGGTGATCAGCGGTGCGCGCGTGTTGAGGCCGTGCATCAGGTCGAAGTGCTTGGTGCTGGTATTGGCCACCGGCGTGACGCCGAGGAAGCCGGCGTTGTTGACCACCACGTCGATGCCGCCGAAATGCGCCACGGTGTCCTCGATGGCGCGCACCAGCTGGGCTTCGTCACGGGCGTCGACGGCCAGCGGCAGGGCCTGGCCGCCGGCGGCGCGGATCTCTTCGGCCACCGAGTGGATGGTGCCCGGCAGGCGCGCATGCGGCTGGTCCGATTTGGCTGCGATCACGATGTTGGCGCCTTCGCGGGCAAAGCGCAGGGCGATCTCGCGGCCGATGCCGCGGCTGCCGCCGGTCATGAACAGGGTGCGTCCTCGCCACTGGGTCATCGCTGAATCCTCTTTTTGTCCTGATTCGTGACCAATTGGTCACTGCGTGTCGTGAAAAAGCCCGGCCGTGTGCCGGGCTGTTTTCGATAGTGTCAGGGCAGCACGGGTGCTGGCAAGAGCAGGGCGGGGTCTTCCGCTGGTGCCGCGGGAGGCTTGGGCGCGGGCGTCAGCTCGTTCGGGAACCACTCGTCGATGCCTTCGGGGTCGTCGCTGTCGGTCGACTCGCCGGTAAGGCGGTTGATGCGCGCGGAGCTCATGCCCGGCGGGGCAGGCGGCATGCTGTGCGGCATGCCCCGCAGCGCCGTGGTCATGTACTGGGTCCAGATCGGCAGTGCCGCGAAGCCGCCGTATTCGCTGCGGCCGAGGCTCTTCGGATCATCGAAGCCGACCCAGGACACGGCCACCATGCCGGCGTTGAAGCCGGCGAACCAGGCGTCGCGGGCATCGTTGGTGGTACCGGTCTTGCCGGCCAGGTCGCTGCGGCCGAGGCTGAGCGCGCCACGGCCGGTGCCGCGCCGGATCACGTCCTGCAGGATGGTGTACATCTGCCACGAGGCGCGCGGGCGCATGATGCGCAACGCCACCGGGTAGTCCGGCGCGCCGGCCTGGCCAACCGGCTGGACCACGGCGATGTTGCCGCCGCTGCCGCTGATGCTGCCCGGCGTGCCGTCGCCGCCCGCTGTCGTGCTGCTGCCGTCGGCGGCGATGACTTCGCTGCCCTCGACCGGCTCGGTGCTGCCGTCGGCCATGGTCACCGGGGTCGGCGCCGGCAGTTCGCAGGCGCGGCAGACCTTGCGCGGCTCGGCCTGGAAGATGATGCGGCCGTTGCGGTCGACGACCTTCTCGATGAAATACGGGTTCACGCGCAGACCGCCGTTGGCGATGGCCGCGTAGGCGGTGGCCATCTGCAGCGGCAGCACTTCGGCGGTGCCCAGCGACAACGTCAGGTTGCTGGGCAGGCGCGACTTCTCCAGGCCGAAGCGGCTCAGGTACTCGCGCGCCTCCTCGACCCCGACGGCCTGCAGCAGGCGCACGGACACCAGATTGCGCGACAGGTAGAGCGCGCGGCGCAGGGTGATCGGGCCCATGAACTCGCCGTCGGCGTTGCTTGGCGACCAGTTGCCGAAGGTCAGCGGCGCGTCGTCGATCAGGCTGGCCGGCGTGTAGCCGCGCTCCAGCGCCTTGGCGTAGATCAGCGGCTTGATGGTGGAGCCGGCCTGGCGCCAGCCCTGCACGGCGCGGTTGAATTTGCTCTGGCCGAAGTCGAAGCCGCCGACCACCGCTTCCAGCGCGCCGTTCTCCGGGTTGAGGGCGATGAGCTGGCCCTGCACCTGCGGGATCTGCGCCAGACGCCAGCGCTTGCCCACGGCCTGCAGGCGGACGATGTCGCCGACACCGGCGATCTCGCGCGCGTTCTTCGGCACCGGACCGATGCTGTTGACGCTGATGTAGCGGCGCGCCCACTTGAGGTCGTCCCATTGCACGATCACGCGCTCGCCGGTGCGCAGCTCGGCGGTCAGCGTCTTTTCGCCGACACCGGTGACCTGCGCCGGCTCCAGGCCGCCGACACGGCTGAGCGACTTCAGTGGCGTGGCCGATGCCTTGGCCTCGGGCCCGCGCCAGCCGTGGCGCTGGTCATAGGCCAGCAGGCCGGCGATCACCGCCTCGGTGGCGGCGTTCTGGTTGCGCGAATCGACCGTGGTGTAGACCTTGTAGCCGGTGTCGTAGACATCCTTGCCGAAGCGCTCGAGCAGTGACTCGCGCACCATCTCGGCGAGGTAGGGCGCCTGCACGTCCTGCAGGCTGCCCTTGAAGTTGAGGCCGACCGGCGCCTTCGCGGCGACGTCGTGCTGGGCCTGGCTGATGTAGCCGAGCTTGAGCATGCGGCCGAGGATCCAGTCGCGGCGGATCAGTGCGCGCTGCGGGTTGCGTACCGGGTTGTAGGCCGACGGCGCCTTCGGCAGGCCGGCGATCATGGCCATTTCGGCGAGGGTGAGCTGGTCCACGCTCTTGCCGTAGTAGATCTTGGCGGCGGCGCCGATGCCGTAGGCGCGCTGGCCGAGGTAGATCTTGTTCAGGTACAGCTCGAGGATCTCCTCCTTGGTCAGCGAGTCCTCGATGCGCTTGGCCAGCATGATCTCGGTGAACTTGCGGCTGAAGGTGCGCTCGTTGCTGAGGAAGTAGTTCTTCGCCACCTGCATGGTGATGGTCGAGCCGCCGGAGCGGATGTTGCCGGTGGTCAGGATCTCCGTGAAGGCGCGTCCCAGGCCGGCGTAGTCGATGCCCTCGTGCTCGAAGAAGCGGTCGTCCTCGGCGGCCAGGAAGGCCTGCACGAAGGGCTTGGGCACCTGCTTGTAGGTCAGCGGCAGCGTGTGCTTGACGCCGAACTCGCTGATCACCTTGCCGTCGCGCGTGAGCACCTGCAGCGGTGTCTCGTAGTGCACCTGCTTCAGGGTCGAGATGTCCGGCAGCTGCGGCGTCAGCGCCAGGTAGGAGCCGCTGGCGCCGAGGGCGATGCCCGTCAGGCCCAGGCCCAGCCAGCGCAGGAATCGGAAGGAGGAGGGGGCAGCGGTCATTGCAACGGCCTCGCGGGAACGGGGGCAGGACGGCCGGCGCGGTCCCGGCGGGGGCGGCGGCGGATCGGGCGGCGACAGTATAAAGGAGATTGCGCTGACTTCATGACGTTTGCGGATGGCCGGCGGTGTTGCTAGACCTCGGTCATGGCCGCACGGGCGGCCGGCTGACAGGGAGGTCGGCATGGAACACAGGCAACGTCGCGGCTGGCGCCGCGTGCACGCGCTGCTGTGCGGTGCGCTGCTGCTGCCGGTCGCGGCCGACGTGGCGGCGACCGGCAGCGAGATGGCCGGCAGGGCTGTCAATGGGGCTGTTGGCGGGCCGGCGCCTGCGCGTGTCGCCGGCATGGTGTCCGGCAGGGGCGCCAGTCTGGCCCTGCGCGATGCCGATCTCCGTGGCGTGCTGGAGCAGCTGGCGGCATCAGCGGGCCTGCCGGTGCTGATCAGCGAGTCCGTGCAGGGGCG
>NZ_PTQZ01000052.1 GCF_002943415.1 Amnimonas aquatica
GAAACCGCCGGCGGTGTAGTGCTGTTCCAGCACGCAGACGCGCTTGCCCAGCTTCGCCATCAGCGCCGCCACGGTGAGGCCGCCGATGCCGGAGCCGATCACGATCAGGTCGTACGGGCCGCTGGCGCGCCCGCTGCGGTAGCGGCGTCCGATCCGGTGCATGGGCATCTCCGCGGAACATGAGGATGCGGTCACGCTATGCGCAAGGTCCGCGCCGGGCAAGCGCGCGCCGACGAACGCCGCCGGCAGCCCACGAAAAAGCCCCGGGCCCTTCCTCCCCCCGAAAACTGTAGCGTCGGCGTGTTTTCGGGGGGGAGGAAGGGCCCGGGGCTTTCTTCTGTGACTTACAGTCCGGCGGCGTCGCGCAGCGCCTCGGCGCGGTCCGTGCGCTCCCAGGTGAACGTGGTGAAGGTGTCGTCACCCACCGTGACCTGCTCCGGCGTGCGGCCGAAGTGGCCGTAGGCGGCGGTGCGGCGGTACATCGGGTGCAGCAGGTCGAGCATGCGGGTGATGGCGTACGGGCGCAGGTCGAAGTGCTCGCGCACGAGCTGGATGATGCGCTCGTCGCTGACCTTGCCGGTGCCGAAGGTGTTGATCGAGATCGAGGTCGGCAGCGCCACGCCGATGGCGTAGGAGACCTGGATCTCGCAGCGGTCGGCGAGGCCGGCGGCGACGATGTTCTTGGCCACGTAGCGACCGGCGTAGGCGGCCGAGCGGTCGACCTTGGACG
The DNA here is from genome assembly GCF_002943415.1 of Amnimonas aquatica. Taxonomy (GTDB): domain Bacteria; phylum Pseudomonadota; class Gammaproteobacteria; order Pseudomonadales; family Moraxellaceae; genus Perlucidibaca; species Perlucidibaca aquatica_A. The sequence goes on from NZ_PTQZ01000052.1 coordinate 731, forward strand.
GGTCCTTGCCGGAGAAGGCGCCGCCGCCGTGGCGGGCCATGCCGCCGTAGCTGTCGACGATGATCTTGCGGCCGGTCAGGCCGCAGTCGCCCACCGGCCCGCCGATGACGAAGTTGCCGGTCGGGTTGATGTGGAACTGCGTGCCCTTGTGCAGCAGCTCGGCCGGCAGGGCCTGCTTGATGATCAGCTCCATGGCGGCTTCGCGCAGGTCGCGCAGCGAAATCTCCGGGTTGTGCTGGGTCGACAGCACCACGGCGTCGATGCCGACCACCTTGCCGTCTTCGTAGCGGCAGGTGACCTGGCTCTTGGCGTCCGGGCGCAGCCACGGCAGCAGGCCGGACTTGCGCGCCTCGGCCTGGCGCTCGACCAGCGCGTGCGAGAAGCGGATCGGCGCCGGCATGAGCACGTCGGTCTCGTTGCTGGCGTAGCCGAACATCAGGCCCTGGTCGCCGGCGCCCTGGTCCTCCGGCTTGCTGCGGTCGACGCCCTGGGCGATGTCCGGCGACTGCTTGCCGATGATGTTGATGATGCCGCAGGTGGCGCCGTCGAAGCCCACGTCCGAGCTGGTGTAGCCGATGTCGGTGATGACATCGCGCACCAGCTGCTCCAGGTCGACCCAGGCCGAGGTGGTGACTTCGCCGGCGACGATGGCGACGCCGGTCTTCACCAGCGTTTCGCAGGCCACGCGGGCCTGCTTGTCCTCGCTGATGATGGCGTCGAGCACGGCATCGGAGATCTGGTCGGCGATCTTGTCCGGGTGGCCTTCGGAAACGGACTCGGAGGTGAAGACGCTGTATTCGCTCATGGGCTGGGTCCTGGGTATGTCCTGGTTGCGGGGGTCAGGGCCGGGCGTCGCCGGCCGGCTTGGTGAATTCTCGGATCTGGATGCGGAAGCCGTTGCGCTGCGCCAGGTATTCCTCGCGCGCGGTCTGCAGGCCGGCGGCCTCGGCCCAGCGGCTCAGGGTCTCGGGCGCGAAGCCGGGCCAGACGTCGCCGCAGACCTCGCGCGCCTTCTCGCCCTGGCCGTGCTCGCAGAGCTCGGTGAGCAGGAAGCTGCCGCCGGGCGCGAGCAGGGCGGCGACATCGGCCACCACGTCGGCGGGGCGTGCGGTGTGGTGCAGCACCATGTTCATGACCACGGCATCGGCTGGCGGCAGGTCCAGCGTGCGCGCGGCGGCGGTGTCGCCGGCGACGAAGCGCAGCTGGCCGGCGCGGTTGCCGGGGCTGGCGGCGCGCGCGTGCTGCTCGGCGCGGGCGAGCATTTCCCGGCTGACATCGAGCGCGATCACTTCGCGGGCGGCGCGCGCCAGCTCGGGCAGCAGCTCGCCGCCGCCGGGGCCGATCTCCAGCACCACGCCCCGGCGCGCCAGCTGCGACACGCGCTCGACCACGCGCGGGCCGTAGTCGCCGAGACGCGCGATCAGGTCCTGGTGCTCGCGGTAGTCGCTGCCGTGCTCGGCGAAGAAGCGCCGGCTGGCTTCGGCGCGGGCAGCCTGCACGGCCTCCAGGCGCTGCAGGATGCCGGCATCCGGCGCAGTGGCGTCGAGCGCGTGGAAGAGTTCGGCGATCAGCGCCGATTCGGCCGGCGCGCGCCGGTAATAGAGGTTGGTGCCTTCGCGGCGGTGCGCCACCAGCCCGGCCTCGGACAGGATCTTGAGGTGGTGGCTCATGGACGGCTGCTTGATGTCGAACAGCTGGCACAGTTCGAGCACGCCGAAGGAGTCGCGCGCCAGTACGCGCAGCACGCCCAGGCGCAGGCGGTCGCCGGCGGCCCAGGCCAGGCCTGCCAGGTGGTCTATCGTCTGCGTGTCGGAAGCGGCATCGGTCATGGCTGGCAGTGTAGCGGCTCGTCATGAAATATCAAAATATCCGAATATAGATAACTATCGATGGATTCCCGGGCATGAATTGCCGTCAATGCGACTTGCTGCCGGAAGTCCACAGGCGCGGAGAGACTAATGTCGTTGCCCGCGACCCCGTGAATCGGTGAAAATTGCGCCTTTCCGAATTGCGTCCCTCCCTGGCGCCATCTGTCGCGGTGCCGGGGCGGTCTGTTTTACGTGGCTTCACCCCGAACGGAGTTTCCGCATGCCCGCCCAGCCCCTGAACCAACGCCACCTGGCCAATGCCATCCGCGCCCTCGCCATGGACGCCGTGCAGAAAGCCAACTCCGGCCATCCGGGCGCTCCGATGGGCATGGCGGACATTGCCGAGGTGCTGTGGCGCCAGTTCCTGCGCTTCAACCCGCAGAACCCGGCCTGGGCCAACCGCGACCGCTTCGTGCTCTCCAACGGCCACGGCTCCATGCTGCAGTACGCGCTGCTGCACCTGACCGGCTACGACCTTTCCATCGACGACCTCAAGCAGTTCCGCCAGCTGCACAGCAAGACTCCGGGCCACCCGGAGTACGGCTACGCGCCGGGCGTCGAGACCACCACCGGTCCGCTCGGCCAGGGCATCGCCAACGCTGTCGGCATGGCGCTGGCGGAAAAGACCCTGGCGGCACAGTTCAACCGCGACGGTTTCCCGGTGGTCGACCACTTCACCTACTGCTTCCTCGGCGACGGCTGCCTGATGGAAGGCATTTCGCATGAAGTCGCCTCGCTGGCCGGCACGCTCGGCCTGGGCAAGCTGATCGCCTACTACGACGACAACGGCATCTCCATCGACGGCGAGGTCGAGGGCTGGTTCACCGACGACACCGTGCAGCGCTTCCAGTCCTACGGCTGGCAGGTCATCGGTCCCATCGACGGCCACGACAGCGATGCCATCCGCGCCGCCACGCTGGAAGCGCAGGCCGATGGCGCACGCCCGACGCTGGTCATCTGCAAGACCGTGATCGGCGCCGGCTCGCCCAACAAGCAGGGCAAGGAAGACTGCCACGGTGCGCCGCTGGGCGACGCCGAGATCGCGCTCACCCGCGAGGCGCTGGGCTGGCCGCACGCGCCGTTCGAGATTCCGCAGGACATCTACGAAGCCTGGGACGGCCGCGCCAAGGGCGAGGCGCTGGAGCTGAACTGGAACGGCCTGTGGTCGTCCTATGCCAAGGCGCACCCGGAGCTGGCCGCCGAGCTGCAGCGCCGCCTCGCCGGCGAGCTGCCGGCCGATTTCGCGGCACAGGCCGATGCCTGGATCGCCGCCTGCGACGCCAAGGCCGAGACCATCGCCTCGCGCAAGGCCTCGCAGAACACGCTCAACGCCTTCGGTCCGCTGCTGCCCGAACTGCTCGGCGGCTCCGCCGACCTCGCCGGTTCCAACCTGACCCTGTGGAAGGGTTGCCACGGCGTGCAGGAGCATGCCGACGGCAACTACGTGTTCTACGGCGTGCGCGAGTTCGGCATGAGCGCCATCATGAACGGCGTCGCCCTGCACGGCGGCTTCGTGCCCTACGGCGCCACCTTCCTGATGTTCATGGAATACGCCCGCAACGCCGTGCGCATGGCGGCGCTGATGAAGCAGCGCGTCATCCACGTCTACACCCACGACTCCATCGGCCTCGGCGAAGACGGCCCGACCCACCAGCCGGTCGAGCAGCTCGCCAGCCTGCGCCAGACGCCCAACCTGGCATCCTGGCGTCCGGCCGACACGGTCGAGTCCGCTGTCGCCTGGCGCGAAGCCCTGCTGCGTGGCGATGGCCCGACCGCGCTGGTGTTCTCGCGCCAGAACCTGCCGCACCAGACCCGCACGGCGCAGCAGATCGCCGACATCGCGCGTGGCGGCTACGTGCTGCGCGACGCGGAAAAGGTCGACGTGATCCTCATCAGCGCCGGCTCCGAGGTCAGCGTCGCCCAGGCTGCCGCCGACCAGCTCGCCGCCCAGGGCCTGGGCGTGCGCGTGGTGTCCATGCCGTCGCCGGATACTTTCCTGCGCCAGGACGCTGCGTACCGCGAGCAGGTGCTGCCGTCGGCCGTGCGCAAGCGCGTCGCGGTCGAGGCCTCGATCGCCGATTACTGGCACCGCTTCACCGGCCTCGATGGCGCCGTGGTCGGCATGACCACTTATGGCGAATCGGCGCCGGCCGGTGCGCTCTACAAGCACTTCGGCATCACCGCCGAGGCGGTGGTGGCTGCGGTCCAGGACCTGGCGTGATCACCATGCGACCGATGCGGGAGCGCCAGGCATGACCCTGCGCATCGCCATCAACGGCTTCGGCCGCATCGGTCGCCATGTGCTGCGCGCGCTGGTCGAAGCCGGCGATCGCCATGCGCTGCAGATTGTCGCCATCAATGACCTCGGCGAGCCCGAGGCGCTGCTGCACCTGCTGCGCTACGACACCACGCACGGGCGTTTCCCGGGCGAGGTGACGCTGGAAGGCGGTGCCGACGGCCACGTGCTGCGTGTCGGCGGCCAGCGCATCACGCTGTTGTCGGAGCCGCATCCGGAGAAGCTGCCGTGGCGCCACCTGGCGGTGGACGTGGTGCTGGAGTGCACCGGCCAGTTCCGCGCCCGCGCCCAGGCCGCCCGCCATCTCGATGCCGGCGCCGGTCGCGTGGTCATCGGCGCGGCCCCGTTCGACACCGCCGATGCCATCATCGTGCATGGCGTCAACGATGCCGAGCTGAGCCCGGCGCACCGCGTCATTTCGGCGGCGAGCTGCACCTCGCACGCGCTCTGCCCGCTGCTGCAGGCCTTCGACGGATTGACCGGCATTGCCTCCGCGCTGATGACCGAGATCCACGCCTACACCTCGGACCAGGTGCTGCTCGACCACGTGCACCGCGACCCGCGCCGTGGCCGCGCCGGCGCGCAAAACATGATTCCGACCACGTCCAGCGCGCTGGGCGTGGCACGCAAGATCTTCCCGCACCTGGCCGAGCGCCTGGGCGGCTACTCGCTGCGGGTGCCGACGCTGAACGTGGCGGCCATCGACCTCAGCGTGCAGATGCTGCGTCCGCTGTCCGTCGATGCGCTGCACGACGGCCTGCGCGTCTATGCCGCCACGGCCGGCCGCGGCTGGATGGCGGTCAACGACGAGCCGCTGGTGTCGTCGGACTTCAACCACCGCAGCGAGTCGCTGATCCTTGATCTGACGCAGACCGAGGTGGTGGGCGATCAGGTGAAGGTGTTCGCCTGGTACGACAACGAATGGGGATACGCCAACCGGCTGCTGGACTTGTGCGGGCGCTTGGCGGCGTTGGGTTGAGCGTGCTTTTGGTACGTGGTGATGGGAGAGGGGCCTGGCGGTAAAACACGCCGTGAACCCCTCCCTGGGGGCTCGCAAACGCCATCCATGGCGTTTGACGGCTTTACCGCCAGGCCCCTCTCCCATCACCACTCGGACAACGCGGTGCTCAGGGCCGTGATGCCCGGGCGGAAGGAAAGATTGGCCGGTGGTGCATGTTTGCACGGCCGGTGAAAAGGAAACTGATGCTGTCTTCGCGGCGTGTGGGCGGCGTGCAGGCTTGTGGAAAACCGTCAAACGCCATGGATGGCGTTTGCGAGCCCCCAGGGAGGGGTTCACGGCGCGTTTTCCACAAGCCTGCACGCCGCCCGCACACCACGGAGGCCGCGCAAGCAACATTGCACCTACGGAGACCAACATGACCGTCCTCAAGATGACCGACCTTGATCTGCGCGCCAAGCGCGTGCTGATCCGCGAAGACCTCAACGTGCCGGTGAAGAACGGCGTGATCCGTTCCGATGCCCGCCTCGTGGCCTCGCTGCCGACCATCCGGCTGGCGCTGGAGAAGGGCGCTGCCGTGCTGGTGTGCTCGCACCTGGGCCGCCCGGTCGAGGGCGAGTTCAGCGAAGAGAACTCGCTGAAGCCGGTCGCCGAGTGGCTGTCCGCCAAGCTGGGCCAGGCCGTGCCGCTGGTCGCCGACTACCTCGATGGCGTCGCCGTCGAGCCGGGCCAGGTCGTGCTGCTGGAAAACGTGCGCTTCAACAAGGGCGAGAAGAAGAACCTCGACGAGCTGACGCAGAAGTACGCGGCGCTCTGCGACGTGTTCGTGATGGATGCCTTCGGCACCGCCCACCGCGCCGAGGGCTCGACCCACGGCGTCGCCAGCTTCGCCAAGGTCGCCGCCGCCGGTCCGCTGCTGGCCGCCGAGCTGGAAGCGCTGGGCAAGGCGCTGGACAAGCCGGCGCGCCCGATGGCCGCCATCGTCGCCGGCTCCAAGGTGTCGACCAAGCTCGACGTGCTGACCTCGCTGTCGTCGCTCTGCGACCAGCTCATCGTCGGTGGCGGCATCGCCAACACCTTCCTCGCCGCCGCCGGCTACCCGGTGGGCAAGTCGCTGTGCGAGCACGACCTCATCGACACCGCCAAGGCCATCGCCGCCAAGGTCGACGTGCCGCTGCCGACCGATGTCGTGGTCGCCGAGGTCACCGGTCCGATCGAGGACTTCCTGGCCTTCGTGCAGGCCGCCACGCCGGTGGTCAAGGCCGTCGCCGATGTCGGCCCCAACGACATGATCCTCGACGTCGGTCCGCAGACCGCGGCGCGCTTCGCCGAGCTGCTCAAGGCCGCCAAGACCATCCTCTGGAACGGCCCGGTCGGCGTCTTCGAGGTCGATGCCTTCGGCGCCGGCACCGAGGCGCTGAGCAAGGCCATCGCCGAGTCGGACGCCTTCTCGATCGCCGGTGGTGGTGATACCTTGGCGGCCATCGACAAGTACGGCGTGGCGGACCAGGTGTCCTACATTTCCACCGGTGGCGGCGCCTTCCTCGAGTTTGTCGAGGGCAAGGTGCTGCCGGCCGTGGCCGCGCTGGAAGCGGCGGCCGCCAAGTAAGCTGCGCGGCGGCCGGGTGCCGCCGGGAAACGAATATCACGGAACAAGCGGGCCGCCCGGCGGCCCTCAGGAGAAAACCCCATGGCTCTCATCAGCCTGCGTCAGCTGCTGGACCACGCCGCCGAGAACGGCTACGGCGTGCCGGCCTTCAACGTCAACAACCTCGAGCAGATGCGCGCCATCATGGAAGCGGCCGACAAGACCGATTCCCCGGTGATCGTGCAGGCCTCGGCCGGCGCCCGCAAATATGCCGGCGCGCCGTTCCTGCGCCACCTCATCCTGGCCGCCATCGAGGAGTTTCCGCATATCCCGGTGGTCATGCACCAGGACCACGGCACTTCGCCGGCGATCTGCCAGCGCTCGATCCAGCTCGGCTTCAGCTCGGTCATGATGGACGGCTCGCTGGGTGAAGACGGCAAGACCCCGACCAGCTACGAGTACAACGTCGGCGTCACCCGCCGCGTGGTCGAGATCGCGCACGCCTGCGGCGTGTCGGTGGAAGGCGAGATCGGCTGCCTGGGTTCGCTGGAAACCGGCATGGCCGGTGAAGAAGATGGCGTCGGCGCCGAAGGCGTGCTCGACCATTCGCAGCTGCTGACCGATCCGGAAGAGGCCGCGCGCTTCGTGCAGGACACCGGTGTCGATGCCCTGGCGATCGCCATCGGCACTTCGCACGGCGCCTACAAGTTCACGCGTCCGCCCACCGGCGACATCCTGGCGATCGACCGCATCAAGGAAATCCACGCGCGCATTCCGAACACGCACCTGGTCATGCACGGTTCGTCGAGCGTGCCGCAGGACTGGCTGGCGATCATCAACCAGTACGGTGGCGACATCAAGGAAACCTACGGCGTGCCGGTCGAGCAGATCGTGGAAGCGATCAAGCACGGCGTGCGCAAGGTCAACATCGACACCGACCTGCGCCTGGCGTCCACCGGCGCGATCCGCCGCCACATGGCGAAGAACCCGGCCGAATTCGACCCGCGCAAGTTCTTCAAGGACACCATCGTCGCCATGCGCGATGTCTGCGTCGACCGCTACGAAGCCTTCGGCACCGCCGGCCAGGCCGGCAGGATCCGCGCCCTGTCGCTGGATGCCATGACCGAGCGCTACAGCAAGGGCGAGCTGCGCCAGCAGGTGCAGTGAGGCGCGGCTGACCTTCCGTCAAAGCGGAGGCCCGCCCTCCTGCCCACCGAAAACACGCTGACAAAGCGCTACAGTTTTCGGTGGGCAGGAGGGCGGGCCTCCTTCATTTCGCGGGCATGTCAGCCGGGCCGGACGGGTCAGCCGCCGAAGAGGGCGCGCTTGCGGGTCTTGCGGATTTCCTTTTCGTCCTGGAACTCGATCAGGCCGGTCTTGAGGTCGAGCAGCTTGAGCGTGAACTTGTAGTACTGGTCGCGGGTCGAGCCGTCGGCCTTGGTGATGCCGGCGAGGTTGCCGTAGAGCATGTACTGCGCACCGACGTGCTTGCCGACCTGCACGGCGGTCTTCTCGTCGACGAAGCCGCTCTTGCGCTGGTAGTTGAACTGGCGCTCGATCTCGGCGACCACGCTCATGTCGACGAAGCGGAAGCGGCCCGACTTGATCAGCTGGG
>NZ_PTQZ01000053.1 GCF_002943415.1 Amnimonas aquatica
CCCCATGCGCCGCTACAGCCTGTTCGACCGCATCGTCGGCGAAGCCGACAAGGTGCTGCGCACGCTGGTGCCGGACGTGGCGCAGGCCTCGCGGCCGTCACCGGCAGCCGACCTGCCCGAGGCCGGACTGAGCACCGAGGAGCGCCGCCAGATCGCCGGTTTCATGCGCATCAACCACACCGGCGAGGTCTGCGCCCAGGCGCTGTACCAGGGCCAGGCGCTGACCGCCCGCCTGCCCGAGGTGCGCGAGGAGATGGCGCAGGCCGCGCGCGAAGAGATAGATCATCTGGCCTGGTGCAATGACAGGCTGGCGGCACTGGGCGCGCCGCCCAGCGTGCTGAATCCGCTCTGGTACGCCATGTCGTTCGGCATCGGCGCCGCTGCCGGCATCGCCGGCGACAAGTGGAGCCTGGGCTTCGTGGCGGAAACCGAGCAGCAGGTCTGCGAACACCTGCAGAGCCACCTGTCACGGCTGCCGCTGAACGACCTGCGCACCCGCGCCGTGCTGGCGCAGATGCACACCGACGAGGCCCAGCACCGCGACATGGCGCGCGCCGCCGGCGCGGCCGAGCTGCCGGCCGTGGTGCAGCGCGCCATGCGCGCCATGGCGCGGGTCATGACCGCCACCACCTACCACATCTGAGCGCAGCTGCCGCGGCCCTGTGGCGGCATTGCCGGAAGCCGGCGACGCAGGACCGGCCCGTGCTCAGGCGGCCTCGACGATCTCGTAGCCGTGGGTGATCTCGACACCACCCGCCTGCAGCATGATGGATGCCGAGCAGTACTTCTCCGCCGACAGCTCGACCGCACGCTTGACCTGCGCTTCCTTGAGGCCGCGACCGGTGACGACGAAGTGCACGTGGATCTTCGTGAACACGGCCGGCACGGCATCGGCGCGCTCGGCCTTGAGCACCGCCTCGCAGGCGGTCACGTCCTGGCGCGACTTCTTCAGGATGGTCAGCACGTCGTAGCTGGTGCAGCCGCCCATGCCCATGAGGATCAGCTCCATGGGGCGCGGCCCGAGGTCCCGGCCGCCATGGTCGGGCGGGCCGTCCATGGTGACCCGGTGGCCGGTGCCGGAGGTAGCGACGAAGCTGACGCCGTCGTTCCAGGTGACGCGTGCATCCATGATGGTTTCCTCAGAAGAACAGTTCGGCGAGCTTGTCGCCGGGCTCGGCGGCGCGCATGAAGGCCTCGCCGACCAGGAAGCCGTGCACGTCATGATCGCGCATGCGCGTGACATCATCACGCACCAGGATGCCGCTCTCGGTGATGACGGTGCGGTCGGCCGGGATGTCCGCCAGCAGGTCGAGCGTGGTCTGCAGCGACACCTCGAAGGTATGCAGATTGCGGTTGTTGATGCCCACCAGCGGATCGCCCAGCGGCAGCGCGCGCAGCAGCTCGGCGCGATCATGCACCTCGATGAGCACGTCCAGCCCCTGCTCGCGCGCGCAGGCGTGCAGCTCCTGCAGCTGGGCATCCGACAGCGCGGCCACGATCAGCAGCACGCAATCGGCGCCGATGGCGCGCGCCTCGATCACCTGATAGGGATCGCAGAGGAAGTCCTTGCGGATCACCGGCAGGTCGCAGGCGGCGCGCGCCTGCTTCAGGTAGTCGTCGCTGCCCTGGAAGAAGTCGATGTCGGTCAGCACCGACAGGCAGCTGGCTCCGCCGCGCTGGTACGACGCCGCGATCTGCGCCGGATGGAAGTCGGCGCGGATCACGCCCTTGGACGGCGACGCCTTCTTGATCTCCGCGATCACGCCCAGGCGGCCGGCGGCGATGCCGTCCTGCAGCGCGCGCGCGAACCCGCGCACCGGCGACGCCTCGCGCGCGAAGGCCTCCTGGTCCGCCAGCGAGAAACGCTTGCGGCGGGTCGCGACCTCTTCGCGCTTGCGCGCCATGATCTTGTCGAGGATGGTGCTCATGTCGCCTCCACCGGCAGCAGCGCGCGCGAGAACAGGCGCAGGTCGCTGAGCTTCTCCAGCGCCTGGCCGCTGCTGATGACATCCTCGGCCAGCGCCACACCCTGCTTCCAGCTCGAGGTCAGGCCGGCAACGTAGATGGCGGCGCCGGCATTGAGCGCGATGACATCGGCGGCCTTGCGGCCGGCCTCGGTGGTGCGCTTGCCGAGCGCATCCTGGATCAGCGCCAGCGACTCCGCGGCGCTGCCCACGGTGAGGCCGACCAGGCTCTGGCTGGCGATGCCGAGTTCCTCCGGCGTCACCGTGTACTCGCGCACCTCGCCGTTGCGGTATTCCGCGACCTGGGTCTGGGTCGCCAGCGAGACCTCGTCAAGGCCGTCGCGCGCCGACACCACCAGCGCGTGCTCGCTGCCCAGGCGCCCCAGCACCTCGGCCATGGGCCGGCACAGCGCGGGATTGAACACGCCCACCACCTGGCGCGTGACGAAAGCCGGGTTGGTGAGGGGGCCGAGCAGGTTGAACAGCGTGCGCAGGCCGACCTCGCGGCGCGCACCGATGGCGTGCTTCATCGCACCATGGTGGTTGACCGCGAACAGGAAGCCGACGCCGACGGTATCGATGCAGCGCGCCACCTGCTCGCCGGTCAGCGCCAGGTTGACGCCGGCCGCCTCCAGCAGGTCGGCGCTGCCGCTCTTCGACGACACCGCGCGATTGCCGTGCTTGGCCACGCGGCCGCCGGCCGCCGCGATCACGAAGGTCGCCGCCGTGGACACGTTGAACAGGTTGGCGCCATCACCGCCGGTGCCGACGATGTCGACCAGGTACTGCGTGTTCTGCACCGTGACCCGGCTGGCCAGGTCACGCATGACGCGCGCTGCGCCCTCGATCTCGTCGATCGACTCGCTCTTCATGCGCAGCGCCACCAGGAAGGCGGCGATCTGCGCGTCGCTGCAGCGACCGCTCATGATGTCGTGCATCACCGCCTGCATGTCGGCGCTGCTGAGGTCGATGCGCTCGACCAGGCGGGCCAGGGCCTGCTTGATATCCATGATCTGCCTCATGCCGGCGCGCACGCCGGCCTCACGTGGTCAGGCGCGCACCGGGCGGGCCTGGGTCAGGAAATTGCGCAGCAGCTCGTGGCCCTGCTCGCTCAGGATGGACTCGGGATGGAACTGCACGCCCTCGACCGCCAGGGTCTTGTGGCGCAGGCCCATGATCTCGTCCACCGCGCCGTCCGCGGTCTGCGTCCAGGCGGTGACCTCCAGGCAGTCGGGCAGGGTCTCGCGGCGCACCACCAGCGAGTGGTAGCGCGTGGCCTCGAGCGGGTTGTTCAGTCCGCTGAACACGCCCTGCCCGGCATGGTGGATGGGCGAGGTCTTGCCATGCATGACCTGGCGCGCGCGCACCACCTCGCCGCCGAAATGCTGGCCGATGCTCTGGTGCCCCAGGCAGACGCCGAGGATGGGAATCTCGCCGGCGAAACGCGCGATGGCCGGGATCGAGATGCCGGCCTCGGTGGGCGTGCACGGGCCCGGCGAGATCACCAGCCGGGCCGGTGCCAGCGCGGCGATCTCGTCCAGCGTGATCTCGTCGTTGCGGCGCACCAGCACCTCTTCGCCAAGCTCGCCGAAATACTGCACGAGGTTGTAGGTGAAGCTGTCGTAGTTGTCGATCATCAGAAGCATGTCAGCGTCCTCCCGCCGGGGTGGTGCCGGCCGGCCGGCCCGCGGACTCCGCGANTCGGCGACCACGCCGGCGCCGGCCTGCACGTGCATCACTCCGTCCTTGAGCACGGCGGTGCGGATAGCGATGGCGGTGTCCATCGCCCCGTTCCACGCCAGGTAGCCGATCGCACCGCCGTAGATGCCGCGCTTGACCGGCTCCAGCTCGTCGATGATCTCCATGGCGCGCACCTTGGGCGCACCCGACAGCGTGCCTGCCGGCAGCGTGGCCTTGAGCACGTCGAGCGCCGTCACTTCCGGACGCAGCGTGGCCTCGACGTTGGAGACGATGTGCATGACGTGCGAGTAGCGCTCGACCACCATCTTCTCGGTCACCCGCACCTGGCCGACCTGCGCCACGCGGCCGACATCGTTGCGACCGAGATCGATGAGCATAAGGTGCTCGGCGATCTCCTTCGGATCGGACAGCAGCTCGGCCTCCAGCTCGCGGTCGCGCTCCGGCGTGGCGCCGCGCTTGCGGGTACCGGCGATGGGCCGCACCGACACCTCGCCGTGCTCGACGCGGGCGAGAATCTCCGGACTGGAGCCGACGATGTGGAAGTCGTCGCAATGCATGAAGAACATGTACGGCGACGGATTCAGGTGCCGCAGCGCGCGGTACAGGGTCAGCGGCGGCTGCGCGAAGGGCGCGCTCAGGCGCTGCGACGGCACCACCTGCATGATGTCGCCGGCCAGCACGTATTCCTTGATGCGGCGCACGCCGTCATGGAAAGCGGCCTCGCCGAAGCTGGACACGAAGTCGGTCTCGCGCGTCGGCCGGCCAGGCACGAAGGCATCGATGGAGCTGCTGCCGAGCCGGGCGTGGATGCCCGCCACCAGATCATCCAGCCGGCGCTCGGCGGCGGCCAGCGCGTCGGGCTGCGCCGGGTCGGCATGCACCGCCAGGAACAGCGTGCCCTTGATGTTGTCGAACACCATGACCTCGTCCGACACCATGAAGAAGATGTCGGGCGCGCCGATCGGGTCGGGCTTGTCGACGCCGGCCAGACGCTTCTCGACATAGCGCACGGTGTCGTAGCCGAAATAGCCGACCAGGCCGCCGGTGAAGCGCGGCAGGCCGTCCAGCTCGGGCACGCGGTGGCGCTGGCGGAAGGCATCGACGAAAGCCAGCGGATCGGCGGTGGTCACCGACTCGGCGAGCACGCCGTCGACATGCACGGTGGCTTCGTGGCCGCGGATGCGCAGCACGGTGCGGGCCGGCAGGCCGATGATGGAGTAGCGCCCCCACTGCTCGCCGCCCTGCACGGACTCGAACAGGTAGGTGTAGGGCTGGTCGGCCACCTTCAGGTAGCAGGACAGCGGGGTGTCGAGGTCAGCCAGGATCTCGCGGACAACCGGAATGCGGTTGTAACCCTGGGCTGCCAGTGCAGCGAAAGCGTCGGCGTTCATGGACATTCACTCGGTCTTCATCGGAACAGCCGCCCGGAAGGAGGGGCGGCAGGGCAACTGCAGTACTTGCGGCGCGCGAGGGCGGCCGGGGCGAGTCACCATCGCCAGCGCAGGGGTGCGCCGGCTTTTCCGAAGGGGCTGCGGGCCGGCGAGGAGGCCGGGCCACGGAGTGAGGCGTACATGACAGGGAACCTGAACAGATGATGCATGGAAGTTAAATTAACTCGGACAGAGACGCAACCAGACGATCGGGCGAGCAGTCGCTGATCGGTTCGCCGTGGTTGTAGCCGTAGGGCACGGCCACCACCACCACCCCGGCGGCCTTCGCGGCGTCGACATCGTTGCGGGAGTCGCCGACCATCAGCGCCGAGCCCGGCGTGGCGCCGAAATGGCGCAGGCAGTGCAGCAGCGGCTCCGGGTGCGGCTTCTTGTGCGCCAGCGTATCGCCGCCGACGACCAGATCGAAATCATCCAGCAGGTCCAGCGCGCGCAGCAGCGCCACCGCCGGCTGGTAGGGCTTGTTGGTGACGCAGGCGAGGCGGATGCCGGCGGCGTGCGCCGCGTCGATGAACTCGCGCACGCCCGGGTAGACCGTGCTGGCCTCGCACACCGAGTCCTGGTAACGCGCCATGAAGCGCGCCAGCAGCTGCTCGTGCAGAACATGACGCTGCGGGTCGTCGCCATGGTGCGGCACCACGTGCTGGAGCACGACCTCGACCAGCCGGCCGGCGCCGCGCCCGACCCAGTCGCGCACCTGGCGCTCGCTCACCGGCGGCAGCGCGAGGTCATCGAGCGCGCGGTTCAGTGCGAGGGCGATATCGGCCGCGCTGTCGATCAGCGTGCCGTCCAGGTCCATGAGAATCACGGCGGGCAGACCACCCAGCCAGCTTTCCAGTGCCTTCATTGCTCCTCCTGCACCTGCGGTGCGCAGCGGATCGTCGGAATGGCTCAGGCGCCGCCGGCCTTCGCCAGCTCGGCACGCATGTCGCGGATCACCGCGGCATAGCCCTGCGCGCCACCCGGCGCGTTGAAGATCGCCGAGCCAGCCACGAACATGTCGGCGCCGGCCTCGGCGATCTCGCGGATATTGCCGACCCCGACCCCGCCGTCGATCTCCAGGCGGATGTCGCGGCCGGATGCCTTGATGCGTTCGCGCGCGGCGCGCAGCTTGGCGAGCGTGCCGGGAATGAACTTCTGGCCGCCGAAGCCCGGGTTCACGCTCATCAGCAGGATGACATCGACCTTGTCCATGACGTGGTCGAGATGATGCAGCGGCGTCGCCGGGTTGAACACCAGGCCGGCCTGCGCGCCTCCGTCGCGGATCATCTGCAGCGAGCGGTCGATGTGCTCGGAGGCCTCCGGGTGGAAGGTGATGATGCTGGCACCGGCCTCCAGGAAGTCGCCGATCAGGCGGTCCACCGGCTTCACCATCAGGTGCACGTCGATGGGCGCGGTGATGCCGTGCTTGCGCAGCGCCTTGCAGACCATGGGGCCGATGGTCAGGTTGGGCACGTAGTGGTTGTCCATGACATCGAAATGCACCACGTCGGCGCCGGCCGCGAGCACGTCCTCGACCTCCTGGCCCAGGCGGGCGAAATCGGCTGAAAGAATGGAGGGGGCGATCAGGAAATCGGTCATGGACAGCTCGGCGCTCTCGTCAGCAGGGCGCGCCGCTGCGCGCCCGGGGTTTCAGATGGACCCGGCCATGATAGCCGCATCCAGGTCCTGGAGTCGCTGCGGCGTGCCGACATCGACCCAGGGGCCAGGGAAGTACTCGCCGCCGACGCGTCCGGCGGCGATGGCCTCGCGCAGCAGCGGCGCCAGCGGCCGCACACCCGCCGGCAGGCCCTGGAACAGGCTGGGACAGTAGACCGCCAGCCCGGCGTAGGTCAGGCGCTGCCCCGCAGCCACCGCGCCCGGCGGCTGCGGCAGCAGGTCGATGGTATCCGGCACCGGCGCGACGGCATGGCGCACGCCAGCCTCCGGCGCGGCATCGCCGCAGGCGAGCAGGAAGTCGCCGCGCGGGTTGTGCTCCGGGTTGTCGACCAGCACCAGGTGCGCCTGCCGGCCCGGCGCCAGCGCGCGCTTCAGCGGCGAGAAGAACTTGCGCAGCCAGATATCGCCGTTGACCAGCAGGAAAGGGTCGCGCCCCAGCAGCGGCAGCGCCTGGATGATGCCGCCGGCGGTCTCCAGCGGGTGGCCGTCGGGCTCGTGCGACCAGTGGATGTTGACGCCCAGCGCCCGGCCGTCACCCAGGGCCTTCTCCAGCTTGTGGCCCAGCCAGGCGGTGTTGATGACGATCTCGCGCACGTTGGCGGCGCGCAGGGCTTCGATGTGCCAGACGATCAGCGGCTTGCCGCCGACCTTGAGCAGCGGCTTCGGCGTGTGTTCGGTCAGCGGCCGCATGCGCGCGCCGAGACCGGCGGCAAGGATCATGCCCTTCATGTCGGCGCCCTCAGCCCTGTCCGGCCGTGGCGGCCGGCAGCGCGTCGCCGAGCAGGCCGGCGGCGGCCGGATGCTTCGCCAGATAGGCCGGCAGCAGCGCCAGCAGCAGCTGGTGCAGCGGCCGCAGCGCCTCGTGGCCGGCGACCTCGTCGAGCAGGTAGCGGTAGACCAGCGGAATGTCGTCCAGATAGCCGTGCTTGCCGTCGCGCAGGCTCAGGCGGGCGAAGATGCCGACCACCTTCAGGTGCCGCTGCGCGGCCATCCAGTCGAACCAGGCCAGATAGGTCCGCGCGTCGACGTCGGCCGCCAGCAGACCGGCGGCGATCTGCTCCTCGCGGCACTGCAGGGCCCAGCGACGCACGTCCGCCGCCGGCCACGACACATAGGCATCGCGCAGCAGCGACACCAGGTCGTAGGTGACCGGTCCGGTCACCGCGTCCTGGAAGTCGATGATGCCCAGCTCGCCCGAAGGCGTGAGCATGAGGTTGCGCGAATGGTAGTCGCGGTGCACGAACACCGCCGGCTGCGCCAGCACGGCATCCGCGATGAGCGCGAACTGCTGCTCGGCATCAGCCGCCTGCGCCTCGGTGAGGGTCACGCCGAGATAGCGCGGAACGAACCACTCGGTGAGCAGGCGCATTTCCGTCAGCAGGCGATCACGGTCGTAGCGCGGCAGGAAATAGTCGGCAGGCGGCGGGCAGGACTGCATCTGCACCAGGGCGGTCATGGCGGCACCGTAGAGGGTGCTCGCCGATGCCTCGCCCAGCTCGCTGCGCAGCAGGGTGTCGCCGAGGTCGGAGAGCAGCATGAAACCCTCTTGCGACGACCAGGCCAGCACCTCGGGCACGCACAGCCCGTGCCGGTGCAGGGCGCCGGCGATGGCCACGAAAGGCCGGCAGTCCTCCTTCTCGACCGGCGCGTCGACAGCGATCAGGCTGCCCTGCGCCAGCGGCTGGCGAAAATAGCGCCGGAAGCTGGCATCGCCGGAAACCACTTCGAGGGGGCCGGCCGGCTGCGGCCAGCCCGGCTGGCGCGCCAGCCAGGTACGTGTCCATTCGCCCAGGTGCTGTGCGCGGGAGTCTGCGGTCATCTTGGGATTTTCCTAGCTGAACGGGTGACAAAGACTCTATTATCCGGCAAATCCCGGATTGACCCAATGACTCTGCCATGACTGATACGCGTCGCGACGACCCTCCGCCAGCCCGGCGCCTGGTGCTGTCGCCGCTGGCCGCCAGCCTGATCGCGCTGGCCTGCGTCGGCGCCACGCCCGTGCTGGCCGCGGAAGCCGCCACGGAGGACCGCGAAGCCCTGCCTGCGCTGGATGCCGACGCGCAAGCGACCCGCATGGGCAGCCGCGAGGCCCTGCAGAGCCT
>NZ_PTQZ01000054.1 GCF_002943415.1 Amnimonas aquatica
GCAACGGCTGTGCCAGCAGTGCGCGGTAGTCGGCCTCCGGGTTGAAGCGCATGCGCAACGCCAGCTCGGACAGCAGCATGACGGCATGGCGACGCTGCCAGGCATCGCGCTGCAGGTCCGCCGCCTGCCAGTGCGCCGCCAGCAGGCCGCTCATGCCCGTGCCCAGCACGACCATGGCCGCCAGCACCTCCGGCAACCCCAGTCCGCGCCGGGCAAGCCATGGCCGCCGCCGGCACGCCATGGCATGTGCTCCCGCCGTCACCGTCATGCCGCCTCCCTGCGCATGCGAATCCTGCCGGTAAAGCTAGACACGCCGGCCGGCCGGCGCCAGCCGGAAAGCACAGGGCCCCGTCATGCGGGGCCCTGTCTATGGCGGATGCGGCATGCGCGCCGGCGGATCAGACCGCCTTGACAGGGATGCGCAGCTCCTTCGGCATGGAGAAGACGATGTTCTCGGGGCGGCCGTCGAGCTCCACCGGCACCGCGCCGCCCCAGCTGTTGAGGCGGTCGATGACCTGGCGGATGAGCACCTCCGGCGCCGACGCCCCGGCGGTGACGCCGACGGCGCTGACGTTCTCCAGCCAGGCGCGGTCGATCTGCTCGGCGTTGTCGATCAGGTAGGCCGGCGTGCCGATGCGCTCCGCCAGCTCGCGCAGGCGGTTGGAATTCGACGAATTCGGCGAGCCCACCACCAGCACCACCTCGCACTGCTCGGCCAGCGTCTTCACCGCGTCCTGGCGGTTCTGGGTGGCGTAGCAGATGTCATCCTTGCGCGGCCCGTGGATGTTCGGGAACTTCGCGCGCAGGGCATCGATGACGCGCGCGGTGTCGTCCACCGACAGCGTGGTCTGGGTCACGAAGGCGAGATTGTCGGGGTCGCGCACCTGCAGGCTGGCGACATCGTCCTCGTCCTCGACGAGATAGATATCACCGCCGTACTGGCGATCGTACTGGCCCATGGTGCCCTCGACCTCGGGGTGGCCCTCGTGGCCGATGAGGATGGCCTCGGTGCCGCTGCGGGCGTAGCGCGAGACTTCCATGTGCACCTTGGTGACCAGCGGGCAGGTGGCGTCGAAGACCTTCAGGCCGCGGTCGCTGGCCGCCTGCTGCACGGCCTTGGACACGCCGTGCGCGGAGAAGATGACGATGGTGTCGTCCGGCACCTGGTCGAGCTCGTCGACGAACACCGCGCCACGGTTGCGCAGGTCATCGACCACGAACTTGTTGTGCACGACCTCGTGGCGCACGTAGATCGGCGGGCCGAACAGCTCCAGCGCCCGGTTCACGATCTCGATGGCACGGTCGACGCCGGCGCAGAAGCCGCGCGGGTTTGCCAGTTTGATTTCCATCGTTTCAGCTCCTGCCTTCAGGTCAGGGAGACCGGGCTGGCGTCGGCGTCGAGCACGCGCACGATATCGACCTCGAACACCAGTTCGCGACCCGCCAGCGGATGATTGAAGTCCACCACCACCACGTTCGGCAGCAGTTCGCTGATCACGCCCGGCAGCTCGGCGCCGCTGGCATCGGCGAAATGCATGACCATGCCCGGCTCCAGCAGCTGCTCACCGAACTGGTGGCGCGGGAAATGCTGGACATTGTCTTCGTTGCGCTCGCCGAACGCCTGCGCCGGCGACAGCAGGAAACGCCCCTGCTCGCCGGCCTGCATGCCCAGAATGGCCTCTTCGAAGCCCGGCAGCAAGCTGCCGTCACCATAGACGAAGGTGGGCGGCTCGCCACGGTCGGCGGTGCTGTCGAGCACGTCGCCGCCGGCCAGCGACACCGTGAAGTGCAGGCTGACGCGCTTGCCCGGCCCGACGCCGTCGAGCAGGGAGGTCATCGGCCCTGCTCCCGACCCTCGGCGCGCTCGCGGCGACCCTCCAGGAACAGGCTGTCGATGATCAGCATGGCGGCACCGATGCTGATGCCGCAATCGGCGATGTTGAAGGCCGGGAAGTTCCAGCCCGCCCAGTGCAGATGGATGAAATCGACGACATAGCCCTGCACGGCGCGGTCGTGCAGGTTGCCGATGGCGCCGCCGAGCAGCAGCGCGATCGCCACCGGCAGCCAGCGCGAACCCGAGGGCAGGCGGCTCAGCCAGACCAGCAGGCCGACGCTCACCGCCACCGCGATGGTGACGAAGAACCAGCGCTGCCAGCCGCCGGCGTCATGCAGGAAGCTGAAGGCGGCACCGGTGTTGTGCGCCAGCGTCCAGTTCAGGAACGGCAGCACTTCGCGCGGCCAGCCGTAGATCAGCGACTCGGTGGCCCAGACCTTGGTGATGAAATCGAGCACGATCACCGCCACGGACAGCCACAGCCATCCCCAGGGGTGCGAAAAGGCGCGCAGGCGCTTGTTGTCAGGCATGATGTCTCACCTCGCCGGCGCCGGCGACATTGGTCACGCAGCGGCCGCAGATTTCGGGATGCGCCGGGTCGCTGCCGACGTCGGCGCGGTAATGCCAGCAACGCGCGCACTTGCTGTCGGTGGACGCGATCACCGCCACGCGCAGGCCGTCGACATCGGTGGCGACGCCGCCGGCATCGGCCAGCGGGCGCAGGCGAGCGGCCGAGGTGATGAGCACGAAGCGCAGCTCGTCCTCCAGCTGCGCCAGCAGCGCGCGCAGGTCATCGGACACGAACAGCTCGACCTCGGCCGACAGCCCGGAGCCGACTTCCTTGCGATTGCGCGCCTCCTCGATCTGCTTGTTCACCGCCGACTTCACCAGCAGCACCTGGTCCCAGTAGGCGCGGGTCAGCAGCGGACTGGTCGCGGGCAGGCGCGCCAGGCCGGTGTGCCACTCGGCCAGGAACACCGAACCGGCGCGCTCGCCCGGCAGCACTTCCCAGATCTCCTCGGCGGTGAAGCTGAGGATGGGCGCGGCCCAGCGCACGAAGGCCTCGGCGATGTGCCAGAGCGCGGTCTGCGCCGAGCGCCGCGCCAGCGAATCGCGCTGCGTGGTGTACTGGCGGTCCTTGATGATGTCGAGGTAGAAGCCGCCCAGTTCGACCACGCAGAAGTTGTGCAGGCGGTGGTAGATCTGGTGGAACTGCAGGTCGTCGTAGGCCGCGATGATCTCGTCCTGCAGGCGCGCGGCGGCATCGACCACCCAGCGGTCGAGCGCCAGCATGTCATCCGCCGGCACGGCGTCGCGCGCCGGCTCGAAGCCGTTCAGGTTCGACAGCAGGAAGCGCAGGGTGTTGCGGATGCGGCGGTAGCTGTCCGACATGCGGGTCAGGATCTCGTCGCTGACCGACATCTCGCCGCGGTAGTCGGTGGCCGACACCCACAGGCGGATGATGTCGGCGCCCAGGGTCTGCATGACCTTCTGCGGCGCCACCACGTTGCCGACCGACTTCGACATCTTGCGGCCCTGGCCGTCGACGGTGAAGCCGTGGGTGAGCACGGTGCGGAACGGCGCCGTGCCGTTGGCGCTGACCGCGGTCAGCAGCGACGACTGGAACCAGCC
Organism: Amnimonas aquatica; assembly: GCF_002943415.1. Lineage (GTDB taxonomy): Bacteria > Pseudomonadota > Gammaproteobacteria > Pseudomonadales > Moraxellaceae > Perlucidibaca > Perlucidibaca aquatica_A. The sequence continues at coordinate 3,467 of NZ_PTQZ01000054.1, forward strand.
GCGGTGCTGGTCGGAACCTTCCAGATACAGGTCGGCCGGGTACTGCAGGTCGCCGAAGCGCTTGAGCACGCAGGTGTGGGTGACACCGGAATCGAACCAGACATCCAGCGTATCGGTGACCTTGTCGTAGTGCACGGCCTCATCGCCCAGCAGCTCGGACGGCGCGAGGTCGAACCAGGCGTCGATGCCGGCCTGCTCGACCCGCTGCGCCACCTGCTCGATCAGCTCGGCCGTGCGCGGATGCAGCTCGCCGGTTTCGCGGTGCACGAACAGGGTGATGGGCACGCCCCAGGTGCGCTGGCGCGAGATGCACCAGTCCGGACGCCCGGCGACCATACCCTCGATGCGCGCCTGGCCCCAGTCCGGCAGCCACTGCACCTGCCCGATGGCGTCCAGCGCGGCATCACGCAGACCGTTCTGGGTCATGCTGATGAACCACTGCGGCGTGGCACGGAAGATGATCGGCGTCTTGTGGCGCCAGCAGTGCGGGTAGCTGTGCTGCAGCTTGCGGTGCGCCAGCAGCGGCGCCGAACCGTCGGCGCGCGGCGTGCGCAGCGCGGCCAGGATGTCTTCGCCGGCCTTGTTCACGTGCTGGCCGGCGAGCACCTGTCCGGACAGCGCCGGCGGCGTGGCGGGCAGGAACACGCCGCTGCCGTCGACCGGGTTGTCGACCGGCAGGCCGTAGCGGCGGCCGACGACATAGTCGTCCTGGCCATGGCCGGGCGCGGTGTGCACGGCGCCGGTGCCGGCATCGGCGGTGACATGGTCGCCGAGGATGACCGGCACCACGCGATCGTAGAACGGGTGCTGCAGCTGCACACCTTCCAGCGCGGCACCGGCGAAGGTGGCCAGCACCTCGGCCTGCGCGGCGGACTCGGCATCGGTGTAGCGCGCCACGGCGGACTGCCACAGCGACTCGGCCAGCACCAGATGGCGGGCGACCGGCGCCGCGCCCTCGCCGGCACCGGAAACCGGCACGCGCACCAGCACGTAGGCCAGCTCGGGATGCAGCGACACCGCCTGGTTAGCCGGCAGCGTCCACGGCGTGGTGGTCCAGATCACCAGCTCGGCGGGCACCGTGGCGCCGAGCGCTGCCGCGCTGACGCCGGTGCGGGCGGCGAAGTCGGCGGCATCGCGCACGGCGAAACCGACATCAATGGCCGGCGAGCTCTTGTCCTGATACTCGACCTCGGCCTCGGCCAGCGCCGAACCGCAGTCCATGCACCAGTGCACCGGCTTCAGCCCCTTGAGCAGGTGACCGTTGCCGGCGATCTTGCCGAGCACGCGGATGATGTCCGCCTCCTGGCTGAAGTTCATGGTCAGGTAGGGGTTGTCCCAGTCACCGAGCACGCCCAGGCGCTGGAAGTCGACGGACTGGCGCTCGACCTGCGAGGCCGCGTACTCGCGGCACTTCTGGCGGAACTCGGCGGCGGTGACCTTGACGCCCGGCTTGCCGACCTGCTTCTCGACATTGAGCTCGATGGGCAGGCCGTGGCAGTCCCAGCCCGGCACGTAGGGCGCGTCGAAACCGCTCAGGGTCTTGGCCTTGACGATGATGTCCTTGAGGATCTTGTTGACCGCGTGACCGATGTGGATGTCGCCGTTGGCGTAGGGCGGGCCGTCATGCAGGATGAACTTCGGCGCGCCGGCGCGCGCGGCGCGGATCTGCGCGTACAGCTTCCGCTCGCGCCAGGCGGCGACACGGGCGGGCTCGCGCGTGGCCAGGCTGGCCTTCATGGCAAATCCGGTTTCCGGCAGGTTCAGCGTGGTCTTGTAGTCCATATCTCTCTGCGGCTTGTTCAGACGGCAAAATAACGGTGGCCGGCGACGACATCGGCCTCGATCGCGGCCTTCAGCGCATCCAGCGACGGGAAGCGCTGCTCTTCGCGCAGCTTGTGGCGGAACACCACGCACAGGCGGCGGCCGTACAGGTCGCCGCGAAAATTCAGCAAATGCACCTCGCAACGTGCCTGCAAGCCGCCCACGGTCGGCCGCGTGCCGACATTGGCGACCGCCGGCAGCGGCTCGCCGCCAAGGCCGAGGACCTCGACCGCGAACACCCCGCGCAACGGCAGCACCTTGCGCTTCATGAGCAGATTGGCGGTCGGCAGCCCCAGCGTGCGTCCGATCTTGTCGCCATGCACGACATGCCCGGTGACCGCGAACGGCCGCCCGGTCAGCGACTCGGCCTCGACGAAGCGCCCGGCAGCGACCGCCTCGCGCAGGCGCGTGCTGCTGACACGTTCGTCGGCGCAGGCCAGGGTCGGCAGCCGGCCTACCGTGAAGCCGAACAGCGGCCCGACCTCGGTCAGCAGGGCGTGGTCACCGCGACGGTCGCAACCGAAGCGGAAGTCGTCGCCGACCAGCACATGGCGGCAGCCCAGCGCGGCGACCAGCAGCTCCTCGATGAAGCCCTGCGCGGTGTAGCGCCGGAAGCGTTCGTCGAAGCGCACCAGCAGCACGCGGTCGACGCCGCAGTCGGCCAGCGCCTCGACCTTGTCGCGCCAGGTCATCAGCCGGCCCGGCGCCTGGTCGCCGCCGAAGAACTCCTGCGGCTGCGGCTCGAAGCAGATCACCATGGACGGCACGCCCAGGCGCGCGGCCTCCTCGCGCAGCGCCCGCACCATGGCCTGATGGCCGAGGTGCACGCCGTCGAAGTTGCCGATCGTGATGGCATTGCCATGGTGCCTGGCGCGCAGGTTGTGCAGTCCGCGTATCAGTTCCATTCCCGGGGCATCCGACCTGTGTCGCTCGTCAAAACGCGCAAGTATAAAGGATGTGCATCACGGATGCCGCAGCTCGCGCGGCCGGAAGCCGGCGGCCAGCAGGGCGATGCCGTAGGTGGCTGCCCCGGCGGCGCAGATCAGCAGCACCCAGCCGACCCGCGACCAGCCCTGGTTGTCCAGCCACCAGGCGGTGTCGGGCGTGATCCACAGCAGCACCGCCACCATGAGCGCGTTGGCGGCCAGGAAGCGCAGCGCCAGCCGCGCCCAGTGCGCCTCCAGCCGGTAGATGCCGCGCTGGTGCAGGCCCTTGTAGAGCAGGCCGGCGTTGAGGAAGGCCGACAGCGTGCTGGCCAGCGACAGGCCGACGTGTGCCAGGTGCCAGACCAGCATGAGGTTGAACACCATGTTCGCCACCATGGCGATGATGCCGATGCGCACCGGCGTGCGGATGTCCTGGCGGGCGTAGAAGGCCGGCGCGAACACCTTGATCAGCATGAAGGCGAGGATGCCGCCGGCCAGCGCCTGCAGCGCCATGGCCGACTGGATCACGGCGTTGTCGTCGAACTTGCCGTGGTGGAACAGCGAGGCGATCAGCGGCTCGGCCAGCACGCCCATGGCCAGCGACGCCGGCAGGCCGACCATGACGATGACCTTGAGCGCCCAGTCGATGGTGCCGCGGAACTCGGCGTCGGACTTCTGCGCGTGCTTGGTCGACAGCGTGGGCAGGATCACCGTGGCCACGGCGATGCCGATCAGCCCCAGCGGCAGCTCGGTGAGGCGATCGGCGGTATACAGCCAGGACACCGAGCCCTCGACCAGGAACGAGGCCAGGATGGTGTCCAGCAGCAGGTTGATCTGGCTCACCGAGACCCCGAACATGGCCGGCACCATCAGCGTCAGGATGCGCTTCACGTCCGGATCCTTGAAGTCCGGGCGGATGCGCGGCACCAGGTTGAGCTGGCGCAGCGGCCACCACTGGAAGCCGAGCTGCACCACGCCGGCGATCAGCACGCCCCAGGCCAGCGCCATGATCGGCGTCGATAGCAGCGGCGACAGCCAGACCGCGCAGGCGATCATGCTCAGGTTCATCAGCACCGGGGTGAAGCTGGAAGCGCCGAAGCGCCCGTAGGTGTTGAGGATGCCGCCGGCGAAGGCGGTCAGCGAGATCAGCAGCAGATACGGAAAGGTGATGCGCAGCATGTCAGCCGCGAGATCGAACTTCAGCTCGTCGCCCCGGAAACCGGGCGCGAAAATGAAGATGATGGCCGGCGAGAACACGATGGAGACCACCGTCAGCGCCCCGAGGATCACGGTCAGGCTGCCGGCGACATGGTCGATCAGGCGGCGCACCTCGCTGTCGCCGCGCTGCGTGCGCACTTCCGACAGCACCGGCACGAAGGCCTGCGAGAACGCGCCCTCGGCGAACAGCCGGCGCAGGAAGTTGGGAATCTTGAAGGCGACCAGGAAAGCGTCCATGAGCTTGCTGGCGCCGAACAGGTTCATGAACACCATGTCGCGCACCAGGCCGGCGATGCGCGACAGCAGGGTCATGGCACTGACGATGAAGGTCGAGCGCCACAGGCTGCCGCCCGCCGGCTTGCGCGGCGGCGGTGCGGCACCGCCCCCGGCGGGCTGGGCATCTGCGGAAGCGCTGTCTGCGGGGGGAAGCGGCGAACTGGACATGAAAGCCTGCGCAGGATGGGTGAACGCGCGGCGATGTTAGCGCACGGCGGCATGGCATAGCCACAGGCGGTTGACTTGTTGCCCGGGCGTCGGCATTATTGCGCGCCTGATTTTGGATCTGGCAAATCGCCTTTTCCGGAACCTCTCATTCACAGATTTCAGGAGTCGCCCCGTGGCCAACTCTGCACAAGCCAAGAAGCGCGCGCGTCAGAACGACAAGCAGCGCCTGCACAATGCGAGCCTGCGCTCCATGGTGCGTACCTACATCAAGAAGGTCGTCAACGCCATCGCCAGCGGTGACAAGGCCGTGGCCCAGGCCGCCTACACCGTCGCCGTGCCGGTCATCGACCGCATCGCCGACAAGGGCATCATCCACAAGAACAAGGCTGCTCGCCACAAGAGCCGCCTGAACGCCCAGATCAAGGCCCTGGCCTGATCCGGTGCGCGGCGCGAGCCGCGGCGGATGACGAAAGAACCGGCCTAGTGCCGGTTTTTTCATGCCTGCGGATCCGCCACGCCGTCCCGATGTGCCGGCGCGCGCAACACACGCCGGCTGCTCAGCGCAGCACGAAGTCGACCGGCTCAGGCGCCGGCGGCACCGGTTCGCCGAGCATTTCCCGCAGCGTCGACTCGATCATGGCCGCCATGGTGTCCAGCGCCAGGTCGTTGGGCATGGTGCCGAACGGCTCCTCCAGCTCGTCGCTGAGCGCCTCCAGCGAAATGAAGGTGTAAGCCACGAAGGCGACGATCAACGGCGTCATCAGACTCAGCGAGTCGACCAGGCCGAACGGCAGCAGGAAGCAGTACAGGTAGACCGTGCGGTGGATGATCACCGAATAGGTGAACGGCAGCGGCGTGCCGGCGATGCGCTCGCAGCCGCCGAGGCTGTCGGTGAGCCCGGCCAGCGGCCGCTCCATGGCCGCCGCCAGCATCGGGTCGAGCTGCCCGGCCTCGCGCCGGGCGCGCAGCCATCCGGCCAGGCCGAGCAGGA
>NZ_PTQZ01000055.1 GCF_002943415.1 Amnimonas aquatica
CGCCAGCGCCGACTGAGCCCTGAAAAATGTTTTCCGAATAAGCGACACAATAGCTAATGGCCTCTAGCTGCTGGCAGCAAATATAAATACTGACCAATTTTCGGGCTCAGTCGCAGAAAATACGGTTCAACGTTTACGCCCCAAACCAGCTCAACCGCTCCCGCAACCGCACCACCTCCCCCACGATGATCAGCGTCGGCGCCGGCAGCGGCCGGCCGGCCAGCTTTTCGACGATGTCGCCCAGCGTGCCGGTCAGCACCTGCTGCTGCGGGGTCGTGCCCTTGGAGATCATGGCCACCGGCGTGGCCTCGGTGAGGCCGTGGCGCAGCAGCTGCTCGCGGATCGGCCCGAGGCTGACCAGGCCCATGTACAGCACCAGGGTCTGGTTGGGGTGCACCAGCTCTTCCCAGGGCAGGTCCGGCGTGCCGTCCTTAAGGTGGCCGGTGACGAAACGCACCGACTGCGCGTGGTCGCGGTGGGTCAGCGGAATGCCGGCGTAGGCGGCGCAGCCGCTGGCGGCGGTGATGCCGGGCACGACCTGGAACGGCACGCCGGCATCCGCCAGCTCCTCGATTTCCTCGCCGCCACGCCCGAAGATGAACGGGTCACCGCCCTTGAGCCGGCACACGCGCTTGCCTTCCTTCGCCAGCCGCACCAGCAGCGCGTTGATGCTCTCCTGCGGCAGCGCGTGGTCCGCCCTCGCCTTGCCGACGTAGATGCGCTCGGCGTCGCGCCGGCACATGTCGAGAATCGGCGGCGACACCAAGCGGTCGTAGACCACGACATCGGCCTGCTGCATCAGCCGCAGCGCCTTGAAGGTGAGCAGGTCGGGGTCGCCGGGGCCGGCACCGACCAGGTAGACCTCGCCCGCCGGCGGCTGCTCGGGGTTTTCCAGTGCCTGCGCCAGTTGCGCGCGGGCTTCCTGGTCACGGCCGGCGAACACCAGCTCCGGCAGCGCGCCGGCGAGCTGGCGCTCCCAGAACGCGCGCCGCGCCGGCACGTCCGGGAAGGCGGTCTTGGCCTCGCGGCGGAAACTGCCCAGCAGCGTCGCCAGGCGGCCGTAGGCAGCGGGAATGGTCGACTCCAGCTGGCTGCGCAGCAGGCGCGCCAGCACCGGCGACTCGCCATTGCTGGACACGCTGATCAGCAGCGGCGAACGGTCGACAATGGCGGGAAAGATGACCGTGCACAGGTCCGGCGCGTCCACCACGTTGACCGGAATGCGGCGCGCGCGGCAGGCGGCGGAAACGCGGGCATTGAGGTCGGCGTCATCGGTGGCGGCGATCACCAGCACGGCATCGGCGATGTCGCCCTCGGCCCAGGCACGGGCCAGCACGCCGCCCTGCCCGGCCTCGACTTCGGCGCGCAGGACGGGCAGCACCTCGGGCGCGACCACGGTGACGCGGGCGCCGGCGCGCAGCAGCAGCGCGATCTTGCGCGAGGCGATCTCGCCGCCGCCGACCACCAGGCAGGGCTCGCCATCGAGCCGGAATCCCAGCGGCAGCGTGTGCATGGTCGCGTCCTGTCCGTGCGTCAGGCCGAGGCCGGACGCAGCTCGGTCTGGCCGCCCAGGTAGGGCTGCAGCGCGGCCGGAATGCGCACGCTGCCATCCGCCTGCTGGCCGTTCTCGAGCACGGCGACCAGGGTGCGGCCGACGGCGAGGCCGGAGCCGTTGAGGGTGTGCAGCAGGTCGGGCTTGCCGGTGTCCGGGTGGCGGTAGCGGGCCTGCAGGCGGCGCGCCTGGAAGCTGCCGAAGCTGGAGCAGGAAGAGATTTCGCGGTACTTGCCCTGCCCCGGCAGCCACACCTCCAGGTCGTAGGTCTTGGTGGCCGAGAAGCCCATGTCGCCGCCACAGAGCAGCATGACGCGGTACGGCAGCTCCAGCTTCTGCAGGATGGCCTCGGCGTGGCCGGTCAGCGTTTCCAGCGCGGCATCCGACTCTTCGGGACGCACGAACTGCACCAGCTCGACCTTCTCGAACTGGTGCTGGCGGATCATGCCGCGGGTGTCACGGCCGTAGGAGCCGGCCTCGCTGCGGAAGCACGGCGTGTGCGCGGTGTAGCGCCTGGGCAGCTCGGCCGGGCTGAGGATCTCGTCGCGGTGCAGGTTGGTGACCGGCACTTCGGCGGTGGGAATCAGGTACAGGTCGCGCTCGCCCGGCACCTTGAACAGGTCCTCGGCGAACTTGGGCAGCTGGCCGGTGCCCTGCAGGCTGTCGGCATTGACCAGATACGGCACGTACAGCTCTTCGTAGCCGTGCTGCCGGGTGTGGATGTCGAGCATGAACTGGGTCAGCGCGCGGTGCAGGCGCGCCAGGTCGCCCTTGAGCACGGTGAAACGGGCGCCGCTGAGCTTGCTGGCGCGCTCGAAATCCATGCCCAGGCGTTCGCCGAGGGCGACATGGTCCTGCGCCTCGAACGTCAGCGCGGCCGGCGTGCCCCAGCGCCGCACCTCGACGTTGTCTTCCTCGCCCTTGCCCGCCGGTACGGACTCGTGCGGCAGGTTGGGCACGCTCAGCGCCTGCGCCTGCCATTCGGCCTGCACCGCCTGCAGCGCCAGCTCGACCTCGGCCAGGCGGGTGTTGATGGCAGTCATTTCAGCCTGCAGCGCGGTGGTGTCTTCGCCGGCCTTCTTCGCCATGCCGAAACGCTTGGAGCCGTTGTTGCGCTCCGCCTGCAGGCGCTCGGTCTCCGTCTGCAGCTCGCGACGACGGCTTTCCAGCGCGCTCCAGGCTTCGCTGTCGAAGCTGACATGGCGCTTGGCGAGCGCGGCGGCGATGGTGGCGTGGTCCTGGCGCAGCAGTTTCGGGTCCAGCATGGAGGGATCCTTGCAAATCGGTGAAGTGACGAAGGACGTATCATAGCCGAAGCGGCCGCATGCCGTGTGCGGATTGGCATCGCCGAAAACGGCCGGAAGCCGCCGGATGCGTGTCTCCGACCCGGGCCAGGACAACCGTGCGGCATTGTCGCGGCGACCGCCCTCAGCCCTTCCCCGCCGCCTCGTCGAGCTTGCGCAGGAACACCAGCTTTTCGCCGATCCTGATCTCCAGCCCGCGCGGCACCGGCTGGTACCAGCGCGGCTCGGGCATGCCTTCGGGCAGATAGGTCTCGCCAGCGGCGTAGGCATGGGGCTCGTTGTGGGCGTAGCGGTACTCGCGGCCGTGGCCCAGTTCCTTCATAAGCTTCGTCGGCGCGTTGCGCAGGTGCACCGGCACCTCGCGGCTGCGGTCCTGCTGCACAAAGGCGCGGGCGGCGTTGTAGGCGTTGTAGCCGGCGTTGCTCTTCGCCGCCACCGCGAGGTAGATCACCGCCTGCCCCAGCGCCAGCTCGCCCTCGGGCTTGCCCAGGCGCTCGTAGGTCTGCGCGGCATCGTTGGCGATCTGCATGGCGCGCGGATCGGCGAGGCCTATGTCTTCCCAGGCCATGCGGATGATGCGCCGCGCCAGGTAGTACGGGTCGGCGCCGCCGTCGAGCATGCGGCTGAACCAGTACAGCGCGGCGTCGGGGTCGGAGCCGCGCACCGACTTGTGCAGCGCCGAGATCTGGTCGTAGAAGTCGTCGCCGCTCTTGTCGAAGCGGCGCACCGAGCCCTGCAGGACTTCTGCCAGGCCGTCGTCATCGAGCGCGCCGCCTGAGGCTTCGGCGAGGTCGGCGGCAATCTCCAGCAGGTTGAGCGCGCGCCGGGCATCGCCGTCGGCGGCATGGGCCAGCGCCTGCAGGTCAGTGTCGCTGAAACGCAGGTCGCGCTCGGCAAGACCGCGCGGGTCCGCCACCGCCTGCTGCAGCAAGGCAACCAGGTCCTCCTGCGCCAGCGAACGCAGCACGTAGACGCGCGCGCGCGACAGCAGCGCCTTGTTGAGCTCGAACGACGGATTCTCGGTGGTGGCGCCGATGAAGATCAGCGTGCCGTCTTCGACATAGGGCAGGAAGGCGTCCTGCTGCGACTTGTTGAAGCGGTGCACCTCGTCAACGAAGAGCACGGTGCGGTGGCCATTCTGGCGATGGAACTGCGCCTCCTCGATGGCGGCGCGGATCTCCTTCACCCCCGACAGCACCGCCGACACCGCGATGAAACGGGCGTCGCAGGCGGTGCACATGAGCCGCGCCAGCGTGGTCTTGCCGACGCCCGGCGGGCCCCAGAGGATCATGGAATGCAGCTGGCCGCTCTCCAGTGCCTCGCGCAGCGGGCGGCCGCGCGCCAGCAGATGGGTCTGGCCGACGTACTCGTCCAGCGAGGCCGGCCGCAGCCGGGCCGCCAGCGGCTGCCAGGGCTGGGCGTCACGCGTGCTCATGCGGCCGCCTGCGCGTCATGGTCACTCCCGGATGATGTCGGTGCCGGCCGGCGGGACCAGCTTGAACAGGCTGTCGGCCAGCTTGCCGTTGCGCTTGACGCGGAAGAACTCGATGCTGGTCTTCTGGCCCAGGCTGTCATCGAGCTTCATGGCGAAGGGCTCGTCGCCCTTGAACTGCAGGGTGACGCCGGCGAACACGGCATCTTTCGCCTTCGGCGTCAGCGTGAATTCGGTCAGCGCGCCGTTCTGCCGGCGGCTGATGGCGAACTGCTGGCGCAGGCCGCTGACATCGCCGCTGAACAGCAGCGCCGGAGTCTGCGCCCACTCGTCGCCGAGCGGGCGGATGGTCATCTGCTGCAGGTCCGGATCGTGGATGCGGATGTCCTTGCCGTCGGCGACGATGAGCTGCTGGTACGGCTGACGCACCTCCCAGCGGAACAGCCCGGGCTTGCGCGCGCTCAGGGTGCCGGTCACCACCTGCGGCTGGCGGCCGCCGGACAGCTGGCTGGTCTGGGTGAAGTCGGCCTGCACCGAGGTCATGGCCTTCAGGCGCTGCGCCAGCTCGGTGCCGGCGGCGCTGTCATCGGCCGCGGCGGCCGGCTTCGCGGGCGCGGGCTTCACGGCCACGTCGGCGGCCGACAGCGGTGCCGACGCGAGCAGTCCGGCCAGGGACAGGGTCAGCGTGGCCAGCAGTGTGTTCTTGCCCGGCATGTCGGGTCTCTCCTCAATCGCGATGGGGTACCACGACTTCGCGCTGGCCGTTGCTCTGCATCGGGGTCACCACGCCGGCGTTTTCCATGGCCTCGATCAGGCGCGCCGCGCGGTTGTAGCCGATCTTGAACTTGCGCTGGACGAACGAGATCGACGGACGCCGCGTCTCCAGCACGAAAGCCACCGCTTCATCGTAGAGCGCGTCCTGCTCCGGGTCGCCGCCGACATCGTCGAAGCCGCCGAAACCGCCGCCCTTGCCGGCGCTGTCGCTGTCCATGCTGCCTTCGAGGATGTCGTCGATGTAGTCCGGCTCGCCACGGGCGCGCCAGTCACCACAAACGCGGTGCACCTCGTCGTCGCTGACAAAGGCGCCATGGACGCGCTCGGTCAGGCTGGTGCCCGGCGGCAGGAACAGCATGTCGCCATGGCCGAGCAGCATTTCCGCGCCGCCCTGGTCGAGGATCGTGCGCGAGTCGATGCGCGACGACACCTGGAAGGCGATGCGGGTGGGCACGTTGGCCTTGATCAGGCCGGTGATGACATCCACCGAGGGACGCTGCGTCGCCAGCACGAGGTGGATGCCGGCGGCGCGCGCCTTCTGCGCGATGCGGGCGATCAGCTCCTCCACCTTCTTGCCGACGATCATGATCATGTCGGCGAATTCGTCGATGATGACCACGATGAACGGCAGCTTGCCGAGGTCGGACGCCTCTTCCTCGAACACGTTCTCGCCCGGCTTCCACAGCGGGTCCTTGATCGGCTCGCCGGCGGCGATGGCATCCGCCACCTTCTTGTTGTAGCCGTCGAGGTTGCGCACGCCGAGCTTGGACATGAGCTTGTAGCGCCGCTCCATTTCCGCCACGCACCAGCGCAGCGCGTTGGCGGCATCCTTCATGTCGGTGACCACCGGCGTCAGCAGGTGCGGAATCTTGTCGTAGACCGACAGCTCCAGCATCTTGGGGTCGATCATGATCAGGCGCAGTTCGGCCGGCGTGGCCTTGAACAGCATGGACAGGATCATGGCGTTGACGCCCACCGACTTGCCCGAACCGGTGGTGCCGGCGACCAGCAGGTGGGGCATGCGCGCCAGGTCGGCGACGATGGGGTTGCCGGCGATGTCCTTGCCCAGCGCCAGCGTCAGCGGGCTGGCCTTGGACTCGAAGGCGTGCGAAGTCAGGATCTCCGACAGGCGCACCATTTCGCGGTCCTGGTTCGGCACCTCGATGCCGACCACCGACTTGCCGGGAATGACCTCGACCACGCGCACCGAGACCATGGCCATGGCGCGCGCCAGGTCCTTGGCGATGTTGGTGATGCGCGCGACCTTGACGCCGGGCGCGGGCTGGATCTCGAAACGGGTGATGACCGGGCCGGGCTGCACCGCCACCACCTCGGCATCGACATTGAATTCCTTGAGCTTGATCTCGAGCAGGCGCGACATGCCTTCCAGCGCCTCGGCGCTGTAGCCCTTCTTGCCGCGGGCATCGGCCGGGTCCAGCAGGTCCATGGACGGCAGCGTGCCCTCGCCCGGCGGCGGCGCGAACAGCTGGCGCTGGGCATCGGTCTTCTTCGCCGGCTTCACTTCCGCCAGCGGCTGGATGGTGATTTCCGGACGCGTGCGCGGCGTGTCCAGCGGCACCGCGTGGGTCTCGGGCTTGGGCTTGATCACCGGCTTCACCACCTGCACCGGACTCAGCACCGGCTCCACGCGCGAGGCGCCGGCACCCGGGCCGCCGCTGCCGTGGCCACTGGCGGTCGCCGGGCTGCGCGCGGCCGGCAGGCGGTCGCGCTGCTCCTTCACGGCATCCTTCATCTGACCGAAGCCGCGGCCGAGCAGCGGCAGCACGCGCTGCCAGAGCACGCGGCCCAGCCACCACAGGGTCTGCCCCAGGCGGTCCATGAGGCGCAGCCAGGACAGGCCGGAGGCCAGCGTCACCGACACCAGGAAGATGGCGAGCAGGATGATGCTGCTGCCGATCAGGCCGGTGGCCTTCCACATGGCGCCGCCCAGCGCCTGGCCGAGCACGCCGCCGGCGGCGTTGTCGAGGCCGAAGCCCGGCATGACCTTGTGCAGGTGCAGCAGCGAGGCCAGCGCCAGCAGCGCCAGCAGCCAGGCCAGCGCCTGCGGCAGGCCGCGCAGCGCGCCCACCGGGTAGCGCCAGAGCAGCAGCACGCGCCAGAGCAGCAGCAGCGGCACGACGTAGGCCAGCGGCCCGAGCAGGAAGCCGAGCAGGTCGGCCAGCCAGGCGCCGGCGACGCCGCCGGCATTGTGGATCTCGCCATCGCCGACCTGGGTCCAGGCGCTGTCGCCGGCCTTGCGCGACAGCAGCGACAGCAGCATGAAGCCGGCCAGCGCCAGCCAGAGGGCGGCGCGGACCTCGCGGCGTCCCAGCGTCTGCGCCACGGCATTTCCGGTTGAAGATTCAGGCACGGACACGCGTTTTTTCCTGTTCACTGAGCGACTTGCAATCCGCCATTGTAACGGCATGACATCAAGATGCCATGCTCCGCTATACTGGCCGCCTGACTTTTGACCCCCGGCAGCCCCCTGCCCCACGCACTCTGGAGTTCCCATGGCCCGCGCGCATCACCGCCTGATCATCCTCGGTTCCGGACCCGCCGGCTACACGGCGGCCGTCTACGCAGCGCGCGCCAACCTGCAGCCCGTGGTCATCACCGGCATGCAGGCCGGCGGCCAGCTCACCACCACCACCGAGGTCGACAACTGGCCCGGCGACGCCCACGGCCTCACCGGCCCGGCGCTCATGGAACGCATGCAGCAGCACGCCGAACGCTTCGGCACGCAGATCGTCTACGACCACATCAATGCCGTGCAGCTCGGCGAGCGTCCGTTCGTGCTCAGCGGCGACAGCGGCGAATACACCTGCGACGCCCTGATCATCGCCACCGGCGCCTCGGCGCAGTACCTCGGCCTCGAATCCGAGACCGCCTTCATGGGCCGCGGCATCAGCGCCTGCGCCACCTGCGACGGCTTCTTCTACCGCGGCCAGCGCGTCATGGTCATCGGCGGCGGCAACACCGCCGTGGAAGAGGCGCTGTACCTGTCCAACATCGCCGAGCACGTGACCCTGGTGCACCGCCGCGACAAGCTGAAGTCGGAGAAGATCCTGCAGGACCACCTGTTCGAGAAGGAAAAGGCCGGCAAGATCAGCATCATCTGGAACCACACGCTGACCGAGGTGCAGGGCAGCGACGACGGCGGCGTCAGCGGCGCCCTGCTCACCTCCACGCAGGATGGCGGCACGCAGGTGGTGCCGGCGGCGGGCATCTTCATCGCCATCGGCCACAAGCCGAACTCCGACATCTTCGCCGGCCAGCTCGACATGAAGGACGGCTACATCAAGGTGAAGAGCGGCCGCGAGGGCAACGCCACCGCGACCAGCGTGGCCGGCGTGTTCGCCGCCGGCGACATCGCCGACCACATCTACCGCCAGGCCATCACCTCGGCCGGCGCCGGCTGCATGGCGGCCCTGGACGCCGAGAAGTACCTCGACGCCCTGGGCCTGGATCACCACGCCTGAACACGGGCGGTCACTGACCCGCGCCCGTGGCGACCCTGCTGCCCTGGCTGGAGGCGGATGACGCCTTCCCGGATCCGCGCGACGCGCTGGCGGATCCGCCGGGGCTGCTGGCCGCAGGTGGCGACCTCTCCCCCGGCCGCCTGCTCACGGCCTACCGCGCCGGCATCTTCCCCTGGTTCAGCGACGACCAGCCCATCCTCTGGTGGTCGCCGGACCCGCGCTGCGTGATCGCGCCGGATGACTTCCGGCCCTCGCGCAGCCTGCGTCAGCAGCTGCGGCGCGGCGGCTGGCAATT
>NZ_PTQZ01000056.1 GCF_002943415.1 Amnimonas aquatica
GTTCGCCAGGCCGGCCACGCTGCCCACCCAGACGCCGAAAACGCCGCCGATCGCCATGATCAGCGTGAAGCCGGCAGCACTCATTGGGCGCCCCAGCGGCTCGACCAGCATGAACACGAACGTCAGCAGCAGCGCCATCAGCAGGCCCGCCAGCAGCCCCCGCTCCAGCATGTGCAGGACATCCGTGCGGTCCAGCAGGGTGCCGTTGCGGAGATGATGCCGGCGGATTCCGTCTTCGTCGCGACTGATGACACGGCAGGCGCCATCACCCAGGTTCATGGCGCGCAGCGTGGCGGCCATGGCCTCGACCGTTTCCAGCCGGGGCATGAGATAAATGAGCTTGTGCATGATTCACCTCCCTATCCCTCGGGGTCAGTGTAGACCTGCGGGAGGCGCCCGACTCAGACCGAATGCTTGTATCGCCCCGGGGCCTCAGGCCCGCCGGCGATAAGCCTCAGCCGGCATCGACCACGCGCCGAACGCGCGGCGTCAGGCGGCAGAACAGCTCGTAGCTGATGGTGCCGGCGGCGGCGGCGACCTCGTCGGCCGGCAGGCCTTCCCCCCAGAGCACGACCTCGTCGCCGGGTCGCGCCGGCACCTCGCCGAGGTCGACGGTGATCATGTCCATGGAGACACGGCCGGCGAGCTGGCAGCGCCGGCCGTTGACCAGCACCGGCGTGCCGCTGGGCGCATGGCGCGGATAACCGTCGCCATAGCCGATGCTGACCACGCCGATGCGAGTCGCCTGCGATGCCGTCCAGGCCGCGCCATAGCCCACGCTTTCGCCCGCGGGCACTTCGTGCACCGCGATCAGGCGGGCGTGCAGGGTCATGACCGGCTGCAGGCCGAAAAAGGCGGCCGACTGGCGCCCGAAGGGCGAGCTGCCATAGAGCGCGATGCCCGGGCGCATCCAGCTGCCGGCGGCCTCCGGCCAGGCCAGGATGGCCGCCGAGTTGGCGAGGCTGTCCGGCACCGGCTCGCCCAGCTCGCCGGCCAGCACTTCCTGCAGGGCGCGGAAGCGGCCGAGCTGCTGCTCGGTCTGGCCCGAGGCGAGGGTATCGGCATTGGCGAAGTGCGTGACCAGCCCCAGACCGCTGATGCCGTCGAGCCGGCTCAGGGCGCGCCAGGCCTTGAGCGCCTCGACCGGACGGAAGCCGAGACGGTTCATGCCGGTGTTGATCTTCAGCCACACGCGCACGGCAGGGCCNTATCCAGCCCGGCCTGGCGCGCCAGGCCCAGCTCGTGCGCCGAGAACACGCCCTCGAGCACCGTGATCGGCTCGCTGATGCCCTGATCGCGCAACGCCAGCGCCTCGGCCAGGAAGGCAACGCCGAAGCCGTCGACCTGGCCCGCCAGCCAGGGCGCGAGGGCGGCAACGCCGTGGCCGTAGGCATCGGCCTTGACCATGGCCAGCAAGCGGCTGCCCGGCATGTGCCGGCGCAGCACCGCGATGTTGTTGCTCAGGGCTTGCGGGTTGAGGCTCAGCCAGGTGTCGCGCATGACGGACTCTCGTCAGGGAGGCGGAAGACGGCGGGCAGTCTCAATACTGCTCGACGTCGCGGTAATACTCGGGCGCCAGGTCCTCGAAGCGCGTGTACTTGCCGAGGAAGGCGAGGCGGATGCTGCCGATGGGGCCGTTACGCTGCTTGCCGATGATGATCTCGGCGGTGCCCTTGTCCGGCGACTCCGGGTTGTAGACCTCGTCGCGGTAGATGAACATGATCACGTCGGCATCCTGCTCGATGGCCCCGGATTCGCGCAGGTCGGACATGACCGGGCGCTTGTTGGGTCGCTGTTCCAGCGAGCGGTTGAGCTGCGACAGCGCGATCACCGGGCACTCCATCTCCTTCGCCAGCGCCTTCAGCGAGCGCGAGATCTCCGAGATTTCGTTGACGCGGTTGTTCTCCAGGCCGGGCACGCGCATGAGCTGCAGGTAGTCGACCATGATCAGGCCCAGCGGCCCCTGCTCGCGCGCCACGCGGCGGGCGCGGGTGCGGACATCGTTCGGGCTCAGCGACGGCGTGTCGTCGACCAGCAGCTTCTGTTCGGCGAGCAGCGTCATGGTCGAGGTCAGGCGCGGCCAGTCATCCTCCTCCAGCTTGCCCGAGCGCACGCGCGTCTGATCGATGCGGCCGAGCGACGACAGCATACGCATGACGATCTGCTCGGCCGGCATTTCCATGGAGAACACCAGCGTCGGCAGGCCCGAGCGCAGCATGGCGTTCTCGACCAGGTTCATGGCGAAGGTGGTCTTGCCCATGGACGGACGCGCCGCGACGATCACCAGGTCACCCTTCTGCAGGCCGGAGGTGCGGTCGTCGAGGTCGTTGAAGCCCGTGCTCAGGCCGGTGATGGCCTCGTCCGACTGGAATAGCCGGTCGATGCGGTCCAGCGCCTTCGCCAGCAGCGGTTTCAACGCCTGCGGGCCGCCGGCCTTCTGCTGCTGCTCGGCGATGGCGAAGATCTTGCGCTCGGCCTCGTCGAGAATCGCCTGCGCGGTCGCGCCCTGGGGCTGGAACGCGGTGTCCGACACCTCGTTGCTGATGCGGATGAGCTGACGCAGCACCGAGCGTTCGCGCACGATGTCGCCATAGGCGGCGATGTTGGTGGCCGACGGCGTGTTGCGCACCAGCTCGCCCAGGTAGGCCATGCCGCCCGCCGTCTCCAGCTCGCCCAGCCGGGTCAGCGTTTCCGCCACCGTCAGGGCATCGCGCGGGCTGCCTTCGGCGGCCAGCAGGCTGATGGCCTGGAAGATCAGGCGATGATCGCGACGATAGAAATCGGCTTCGACAACACGATCGGAAACACGGTCCCAGGACTGCTCGTCCAGCATCAGACCGCCGAGCACGGCCTGCTCGGCCTCCAGCGAATGCGGCGGCAGCTTGAGCGCGGCCAGGGTGTTGTCGGCAGCGGAGGAGGATGCAGTGGTGGTCATGGCAGGTACCGCGGACGTCAGGCCGCTAGCTTAGGCCATCGGCCGCCAGAAACAAAACGGATGGCGGGCCCCGCGGCCACCATGGCGCGGAAAACAAACAGGGCGCCGGAGTTGCCTCGGGCGCCCTGTTCGACCTCGGGAAGCGGTCCGCTTATTCGGCGGCGACCACGACCTTGAGGTTGGCGAGGATGTCGCTGTGCACCTGGACGGCGATGTCGTACTCGCCGGTGTGGCGCAGCGGGCCCGTCGGCAGACGGACTTCGCTCTTGTCGACAGCCACGCCGGCGGCGGTGGCGGCTTCGGCGATGTCGCGGTTGCCCACGGAACCGAACAGCTTGCCTTCATCGCCGGCCTTGGAGGCGACGGTGACGACCAGCTCGGCCAGCGCGGCGGCGCGGGCTTCGGCGGCGGCCAGCACTTCGGCTTCCTGACGCTCCAGCTCGGCGCGACGGACTTCGAAGTCGGCCAGGTTACGCGCGGTGGCCGGCAGCGCCTTGCCCTGAGGAATCAGGAAGTTGCGGCCAAAGCCCGGCTTGACATCGACCTTGGCGCCGAGCGCGCCCAGGCCCTTGATCTTTTCCAGCAGAATGACTTGCATCTCGGCACCCCGGCTCAGACGTGGTTATCGGTGTAAGGCATCAGGGCCAGGTAGCGAGCCTGCTTGATAGCGAGGGTCAGCTGACGCTGGTAGCGTGCCTTGGTACCGGTGATACGGCTCGGAACGATCTTGCCGTTTTCCGTGATGAACTGCTTCAGGGTCTCCACATCCTTGTAGTCGATGTAGGTGACCTTGTCTGCCGTGAAACGGCAGAACTTGCGACGACGGTAGAAACGCGCCATGGTTTCTTCTCCCATTAATCCTGTCTGTTAAGCGTCTGCGCGTGCAGCACGAGCTTCTCGCTCTCGCGGTAGCTGGCTGGGGCCAGGAAACCGCTCACCACGATCCGGTCGCCGGGACTGAAGTCCCTGGCCTGGCCGACCAGCTCCCCGGCGAGATGCACGGTGAGCACGAGCCTGGCCTCACGCATCACCCCTGCCTCCAGTTGCCTGGACCGGTGCTGCAGCAGGATGTCCTGATGCGCGACCCCGGCGGGGCTGACACGTGGCGGAAACTGCTTTTCCAGTATTCCGCTGATCCGGAGCGTGTTCTGCTCCACGAAGACGTTCTCCGCGATTCAATAAGCCTGCTTATTCAGCAGCCGGGGCATCACCCTGACCTTCTTCGGCGCGGGCGGCCTTGCGGGCACGCTTTTCTTCCGCACCCTTGGCCAGGATGGATTCCTCGACGATGGCTTCTTCACGACGGATGATCAGGCTGCGGATCACGGCGTCGTTGTAACGGAAAGCCTCTTCCAGCTCGGCGCGCACAGCGTCGCTGCACTCGATGTTGAGCAGGATGTAGTGGGCCTTGTGGATCTTGTTGATCGGGTAGGCCAGCTGGCGACGACCCCAATCTTCCAGACGGTGGACGGCACCGCCGGAATCCTTCACGAGCCCGGTGTAACGCTCGACCATGGCGGGCACCTGCTCGCTCTGGTCCGGGTGCACCAGGAACACGACTTCATAATGACGCATCGGATTGTGCTCCTTACGGATTGAACAGCCCCGGCGACTGCCGCCGGAGCAAGGAGTACGAGCCATCAGGCCGCCGTCTCCGGCAGGCGCTGCGCGCTCGCGACCTCGCCAGGACACGGGTTCCGGGCGAAGGACGCGAGACTATACAGAGGGGATGGTGAAAATTCAAGCGGCGACGATGCCAGGCCTCAGCCCCGCCGCTGCCGCACCGCCTCGAACAGCGCCACGCCGGTGGCCACGCTCACGTTCAGGCTCTCGATCTGGCCGGCCATGGGGATGTAGGCGAGGTGGTCGCAGAGCTCCGCGGTCAGGCGGCGCAGGCCGCTGCCCTCGGCACCCATGACCACCGCCAGCGGGCCCTTGAGGTCGATCTCGTAGAACGGCTTCGCGCCCTCGCCGAGGCTGGTGCCGACCACCCACACGCCGTCGTCCTTGAGCTGGCGCAGGGTGCGCGCCAGGTTGGTGACCTGGATGAACGGGATCAGCTCGGCTGCACCGCAGGCGACCTTGCGCACCACCGGCGTCAGGCCGGCGGCCTTGTCCCTGGGCGCGATGACGGCGTGCACGCCGGCGGCCTCGGCGGTGCGCAGGCAGGCGCCGAGGTTGTGCGGATCGGTGACGGCATCGAGCACGAGCAGGAGCGGCGGCACCGACAGGCCGTCGAGAATGGCGGAGAGGTCGTTGTCATCGCCGGCCTGGCGCTCGCGCACGCGGGCGAGCACGCCCTGGTGGCGGCCGCCTTCGGCGAGCTGGTCGAGCTGGTCACGCTCGCGGAAAGCCACCGGCAGGCCGAGCTGGCGCGCCATCTGCACGATGGGGTTGAGGCGGGCATCCTCGCGAGTGTTGAGCGCCTGCAGCTCGAGCACACGCTCGGGCTCGGTCTCCATCAGCGCCTTGACGGTGTGCAGGCCATAGACCCAGGACAGCTTGGACATCGGCTGGCTTCCTTATATATGTCAGCGCTTGCGGGTGCGCGGCCGGCGCGGCTTGCCCGCGGGCTTGTCACCGGCCGGCGCGCCGCCATCACCTGACGGGCCGCCACGTCCGCCACCCTGCTTGCCGCCACCCGCCGGCTTGCCGGAGCCGGCCTTCGCGGACCGGCCGCCGGCCTTGCCATCACGAGCGCTTTCGTCGCGACCGGGAATCTCGCCGTCACGCAGGCGCTCGCGCATGGAGCGCTTGCCGGTGGCGCCACCGGCGAGCAGCTCGAAGTCCATCTTGCGCTCGTCGAGGTTGACCGCCGCGACGCGGATGCGCACCGGCTCGCCTATGCCGTAGCGGCGGCGGGTGCGTTCGCCCTCGAGGCGGTGGAAGGTGGCGTCGAAGCTGTAGTAGTCGTCCTTGAGCTGGCTGATGTGCACCAGGCCCTCGACATAGACATCCTTGAGCTCGACGAAGAAGCCGAACGAGGTCACCGCCGAGATCACGCCGTCGAACTCTTCGCCGATGCGGTCCTGCATGTACTCGCACTTGAGCCAGGCCATGACATCGCGCGTGGCCTCGTCGGCGCGGCGCTCGGTCATGGAGCAGTGCTCGCCCAGCGCCATCATCTGCACCTGGCCGGGCAGCGGCTCGACCTTGCCGCCGAGCGCGCCCTTGAGGGCGCGACTGACACGCTGCAGCGCCGTGGTCTCGGACTCGCCCGCCAGCACCGACTTGATGGCACGGTGCAGCAGCAGGTCGGGGTAGCGGCGGATGGGCGAGGTGAAGTGGCTGTAGGCCTCGTAGGCGAGCCCGAAGTGGCCGAGGTTGTCCGGCGAGTACACCGCCTGCGACAGCGAACGCAGCAGCATGGTCTGGATGACGTGCCGGTCCGGGCGCTCGGCGATCTGGTTGATGACCGCGAGGAAGTCCGCCGGCTTCGGCTTGGGCGCCGCCGTGAAACGCAGGCCCAGCGCCTGCAGGAAGCTGCGCAACTTGATCAGCTTCTCGTTCTGCGGGCCCTCGTGGTTGCGGAACAGCGCCGGCATTTTCGCCTTCAGCACGTAGGCGGCGGAGGCCACGTTGGCGGCCAGCATCATTTCCTCGATCAGCATGTGCGCCTTGTTGCGCGTGACCGGCACGATGCGTTCGATCTTGCGGTCCTGGCCGAAGATGATGCGTGTCTCGCCGCTGTCGAAGTCCAGCGCGCCACGCTGCTCGCGCACCGCACGCAGCACGCCGAAGAGCTCGTAGAGCACCTTCAGCGACTTCTGCGCCGGCTCCGGCCAGCGCTTGCGCAACGCGGCGGCCTCGGCGCTGTCGGCATGCTCCAGGTACTGGCTGACCTGGGTGTAGGTGGTGCGCGCCTGCGAATGCATGACCGCGGCGTAGAACTTGCTGCCGGTCATGCGGCCGGCGGCGGAGAAGTTCATGTCGCAGACCATGCACAGGCGGTCCACGTGCGGGTTCAGCGAACACAGGCCGTTGGACAGGATCTCCGGCAGCATGGGCACCACGAAACCGGGGAAGTAGACCGAGTTGCCGCGCGCCTTCGCTTCCGTGTCCAGCGCCGTGTCCGGACGCACGTAGTAGGACACGTCGGCGATCGCCACCACGAGGCGGAAACCGCCGCCCTTGCGCTTCTCGGCGAAGACGGCGTCGTCGAAGTCCTTGGCGTCTTCGCCGTCGATGGTGATCAGCGGCAGGTCGCGGATGTCGACACGACCCGGTTCGCGCTTGGCGTCTTCATCGACCTCCGGCGACAGCCGGGCGATCTCGGCCTCGACCGCAGCCGGCCAGAAATCCGGAATGTCGTAGTTGCGCAGGGCGATGTCGATCTCCATGCCCGGCGCCATGTAGTCGCCCAGCACCTCGACGATGCGGCCGGTGGCCAGGCCGCGATGACTCGGGTACTCGGTGATCTCGACGGTGACGAACTGGTCCGGCTGCGCCTCCATGCCATCCTGCGTCACCAGGATTTCCTGGGTGATGCGCGGGTTGTCGGGCATGACATAGCCGATGCCATCTTCTTCGCGGTAGCGACCGACCAGGTGCGTGTAGCGGCGCTCTTCGACGCGCACCACGATGCCCTCGCGACGCCCCTTGTGGTCGTAGCCGCCGATGCGCACGCAGGCGATGTCGCCGTCGAACAGCAGACGCATCTGCCGCGACGGCAGGATGAGGTCCTGGCCGCCTTCGTCCGGCGCCAGGAAGCCGAAGCCGTCCTTGTGGCCCTGCACGCGGCCGCGGATCAGCTCTTCGTCGTGCAGCGGCTGGTAGGCGCCGCGGCGGTCGGAGCGCAGCTGGCCGTCACGGCTCATGGCGATCAGACGGCGGCGCAGGGCCTCTTCGCGCTCGGCATCGAAGATCTCGAAATGATGCGCGAGCTGCGGATGTGTCAGCGGCTTGCCCAGCTCATCAAGGGTGGCGAGGATCATCTCGCGGCTGGGAACCGGGTTTTCGTAACGCTCGGCCTCACGCGCGGCGTGGGGATCCTGAGGGACTGCGGGGGTGTTCTTGCGACTCATGCGCCATCTCGACAAATTTTGCGCATTCTACACCGAAGTGTGTTGACAGCCTCGTTTGGCGTCCTTATATTTCGCGGCCTCACCTGCCCAGGTGGCGAAATTGGTAGACGCGCTAGTTTCAGGTACTAGTGTCGCGAGACGTGGAGGTTCAAGTCCTCTCCTGGGCACCATCTCAAGGTTCCAAGACATCCAACGGTGTCCTGGAACAAGCTGAAAGCCCCGCAAATGCGGGGCTTTTTGCTTTCAGGGCATCAGGAATCACCGGCCCGGCCCCGCCACCCAAAACTTACATGACTGTAAAATATATCGCGAGCGATAGGCGTTCCTACTTTGCCATCCGCTATAGTCGGCCACACGCCATTACCGTGCCGCCCGCATGATCATCGCGCCCCGTCAGTCCCATGCCGCCAGCACCACCAGTTCCGCCCTGGCGGTGTCCGGCTTGCGCCATGCCTACGGCAGCCATGTCGCCGTCGACGACGTGTCCTGGCAGGCCGGCGCAGGCGAGGCCGTCTGCCTGCTCGGCCACTCGGGCTGCGGCAAGACCACGCTGCTGCGCCTGATCGCCGGGCTGGAAGTGCCAACCGCCGGTCGCGTGCTGCTGGACGGGCAGACCGTCAGCGGCCCGGACACCTTCGTGCCGCCGGAACGGCGGCGCATCGGCCTGGTGTTCCAGGACTATGCCCTGTTCCCCCACCTGAGCGTGCTCGACAACGTGCGCTTCGGCTTGCCCGACCGCCG
>NZ_PTQZ01000057.1 GCF_002943415.1 Amnimonas aquatica
CTCAACGTGGCGACGGCTCTTGAGCGGCCGTCTTGGCGCTATCTTGGGACCGGCGGGCGGACCGGCAGGGTTCATCTCGGGTCAGGTCCGGTATCGAATCCGGTCATGGCAACGGTGGGGACAGGGTCGAGGAGCACTGCGGCGGACACCGGCAAGATGGCCGACGGCCCGGCACCGGCCCGATTCGCGGGCAAAAAAAAGCTCACGTCACTGTGAGCTTGTTAATGACCATGAATTGCACAACCGTTCTTGAAAGTGCGTTAACACGTCATGCAACACACAACGGCGGCTTCCGGGAGCGGTTTACAGACGCCCCGGCCGACCGCCGGCAAGCGACGAACGGCGGTTCCCGGCCGGCGGCCGGGCACGGGCAAGGCTCAGAGCGGACGGCGGATCGGCCAGCGCATGACGAAGCGGGCGCCGCCCAGGCGCTCGCTGGTATCGACATGGATGCGGCCGCCGAACCAGTAGACGATGCGGCTGACGATGGACAGGCCCAGGCCGTAGCCACCGGTGCTGCGGGTGCGGCTGTCATCCAGGCGGGTGAAGGGCTCGAAGATGCGCTCGCGGCTCTCCTCGGGAATGCCGGGGCCGTCATCCTCCACGGTCAGCACCGCCCACTCGCCGTCGCGCCGCACCGTGGCCCGCACTTCGCCATCGGCGTAGCGCAGCGCATTGCCGACCAGGTTCTGCACCACGCGGTGCAGGTAGCGCGGCACCGACTCGACCACGAAGCCGCGCTCGGCCTGGGCGATGAAGCGGATCGGCTTGCGCAGGGCATCGGTCTCGCGCTGGATGCGTGCCATCAGCTCGAAGACATCGACCAGCTCGTAGTCCAGCCTGGGCCGGCCCTGCTCCAGGTTGGCGTAGGTGAGGATCTCGTCGATCAGCTGGTTGAGCTGGGAGATGTCCTCGTCCAGCAGGTCCAGCTGGTGCATGCGGTCCTCTTCATCGGGCGCGCCGGCCATCATCTCCATGCCGAAGCGCAAGCGTGCCAGCGGCGTGCGCAATTCGTGCGACACCGCCTGGGTCAGCTCGCGCTGGGTGTCGATGAGACGTTTCACATGCCCGGCCATCTGGTTCAGCGTATCGGCCAGGCGACTGATCTCGTCCTGGCCGGAGACCACGGCGCGCGCGCTCAGGTCACCCTCGCGCAGCCGCTTCACGGTCACCGACACCGCCTGCAGCTTGGCTTCGAAGACGTGGATGATGGCGTAGGCGCCGAGGGTGATCAGCAGCAGGCTGAGCACGGCCGCCAGCACCAGCCCCTGTATCGGCAGCGGATCGAACAGGTCGAACGGCCCCAGCACCAGCACCTTGCCCGGATCGGACTGGCTCGGCGCCACCACGGTAATGGCGGATCGCCCCCCGCTCGGCGTCATTTCCCGGAAATTGACGACGATCTCGTCCTGCCGCAGGCGCAGGCGCTGGTCGCGGTCGAGCTTCACCTCGGCGACCGGCTGCAGCGCCATGGGAAAGCCGACGAAGGGGGCCAGCGTGCGCAGGCGCACGTCTTCCTGCCCCGGATAGTTGGCCAGGTCCTCGAGGTAGAAGTTGGCAGCCGCGCGCGCCTGCTGCTCGCCGATGCCGCTGAGCTCGGAGGCGATGTAGGACGGCCGGCCGGGCATGGGCACGCGGATGTAGATCTCGTTGGCGCCACCACCGGCACGGCGCACCACGGCATAGCCCTGGTCGAGGCGGGCCTGTTCGCGCCAGGTCGGTTCGAAGGGCAGCTGGCGGATCAGCGCCAGCGGCGCGTCCAGGAGCTGGGCCGCATCCTGCAGCCAGTACTCGCGCTGCGACTCGGCCTGGCGCGCCACCGCGATGGCGGTGATGTGGTAGAGCGCGGTCGACATGCGCTCGGTGTAGGTCTGCGCCCGCTCGGCATTGACGTAGTAGAGGATGCCGTAGGCGCAGGTGCTGACCAGGACGACAACCAGGAGGATGCCGCCATAGATCCCGACGAAGATGCTCTTCGGACGGAACAGTCGCAGCATCAGATACCGACGCTGCCGCTGTCCTTCACGAACAGGTAGCCCTTGCTGCGCACCGTCTTGATGATGCGCGGACTGTCGGGATCATCGCCGATCTTCGGCCGGATGCGGGAAATGCGCACGTCGATGGAGCGATCCTGGCCGTCGTACTCGATGCCGCGCAGCTTGGCGAAGATGTCCTCGCGCGACAGCGTCTTGCCGGCGTGCGACGCCAGCAGCCAGAGCAGGTCGTATTCGGCGCTGGTGAAATCGACCGGCTGGCCGGCCAGCGTCACCGAACGGGCGCCGTTGTCGATCACCAGCTCGCCGAAGATCAGGCGCTGCGCCGTGCCTTCGCTGCTTTCGCCGCGGCGCAGCTGGGCGCGGATGCGGGCCAGCAGCACGCGCGGCTGCACCGGCTTGGGCACGTAGTCGTCGGCGCCCATTTCCAGGCCCAGCACCTGATCCATGTCGTCGGTGCGGGCAGTGAGCATGATGATGGGCTGGTGGAAGTGGCTGCGCACCTCGCGGCAGACGGTCAGGCCGTCGGCGCCGGGCAGCATGACATCGAGCACCACCAGATCCGGCTGTTCGTCGATGATGCGGCGGATGGCACGCTGGCCGTCACCCTCGATGCTGACTTCCAGCCCGTTGCGGATCAGGTATTCCTGCGTCAGCTCGGCCAGGCGCTGGTCGTCTTCGACAATCAGAATTCTCGGAGGCGCTTCGTGAGATGCCATGCACATGCTCCCTCTAGTTATGTCCGGCATCAGTGGCTTGGCGCCGGCCGACAGCCGTATCAGCTTGAAAATTCAGGGCCTGCCACGCAGCGCCCGCGCCGCCATGATAAGCCATCGACGCGGCGCGCCCAAGCGCCCGCGCGTCAGGCGACGAACACACTATATCTTGTATTTTCACGCAAGTGTCTGACGGGCGGGAAAATCTCCCGTTATCCCCAGCACAGCCCCCAGGTTGCCAACAACTTATCCACAGAAATGCCGTGGCGGCAAAAATTCAAAACCGGCTATGTTGTAGCTGCATGACCACAAAAAACACAAGATGTAGCGTCATGGCAGAAAAAACGCTGGACACGGACCCGGCTCCTGCCGTTTTATACACACATCGCCGAGAGCCTCCGGAAAGAGGGGCAGCGGCCCGTTTGTTCCGCGCGAACAACGCGCGAAAGACACTACATCTAGTACTGACGACACCGCCACCAGCGCGGCAACAAGAGCCAGGCAGCCCCCCCCATGGCCTGCCGCCACAGCGCCGAGGATCCCATGCAAGCAGACATCTTTGCCGAAGCCACCACCCACAAGAAGGTCGACGACCTGCAGGCCACGGCCCCCGGCCAGCTGCGCGTGATCAAGCGCAACGGCGCCGTGGTCAGCTATGACGACAGCAAGATCGCGCTCGCCATCAGCAAGGCCTTCCTCGCCGTCGAGGGCAGCGCCGCCGCCAGCTCCGCCCGCATCCACGAGACCGTGGCGCAGCTCACCACCATGGTCAGCGGCACCTTCAAGCGCCGCATGCCGACCGGCGGCATGGTGCACATCGAGGAAATCCAGGACCAGGTCGAACTGGCCCTGATGCGCTCCGGCGAACAGAAGGTCGCGCGCTCCTACGTGCTCTACCGTGACGAGCGCGCCCGCGCCCGCGACATCGCAGCGCCGTCGGTCCGGCACCACCCGACCCTGCACGTGATCAAGGCCGACGGCAGCCGCGAGCTGCTCGACCTCGGCCGCCTGGAAGGCCTGGTCGCGAACGCCTGCGAGGGCCTGACCGGCGTCGAGCCGACGGCCATCGTCGAGGACACGCTGCGCAACCTCTACGACGGCGCCCGCGAGGCCGACATCAACAACGTGCTGGTCATGTGTGCCCGCGTGCTGATCGAGCAGGAACCGAACTACACCTACGTCACCGCCCGTCTGCTGCTCGANCCCTGCCGGCCTACATCGCCCGCGGCATCGAGCTGGAACTGCTGGACCCGCTGCTCAGCGCCTACGACCTGGCGCGCCTGGGCGCGGCGCTCAAGCCCGAGCGCGACTTCCAGTTCACCTACCTCGGCCTGCAGACCCTGTACGACCGCTACTTCCTGCACAGCAACGACATCCGCTTCGAACTGCCGCAGATCTTCTTCATGCGCGTCGCCATGGGCCTGGCCCTGCGCGAGGAAGGCGACCGCGAAGCCCGCGCCATCGAGTTCTACGACCTGATGTCGAGCTTCGACTACATGGCCTCGACGCCAACCCTGTTCAATGCCGGCACCCTGCGTCCGCAGCTGTCGTCCTGCTACCTGACCACGGTGCCGGACGACCTGTTCGGCATCTACGGCGCCATCCAGGACAACGCCATGCTGTCCAAGTGGGCCGGCGGCCTCGGCAACGACTGGACCCCGGTGCGCGCGCTCGGCGCCTACATCAAGGGCACCAACGGCAAGTCGCAAGGCGTGGTGCCCTTCCTCAAGGTCGCCAACGACACCGCGGTCGCGGTCAACCAGGGCGGCAAGCGCAAGGGCGCGGTCTGCGCCTACCTGGAAACCTGGCACCTCGACATCGAGGAGTTCGTCGAGCTGCGCAAGAACACCGGCGACGACCGCCGCCGCACCCATGACATGAACACCGCCAACTGGGTGCCCGACCTGTTCATGAAGCGCGTCTTCGACAACGGCACCTGGACCCTGTTCTCGCCATCCGACGTGCCCGACCTGCACGACCTCTACGGCAAGGCCTTCGAACAGCGCTACACCGAGTACGAACGCCTCTGCGACACCGGCGAAATGCGCCTGTTCAAGCGCGTGCAGGCCCAGGACCTGTGGCGCAAGATGCTGTCCATGCTGTTCGAGACCGGCCACCCCTGGATCACCTTCAAGGACGTCTGCAACCTGCGCTCGCCGCAGCAGCACGTCGGTGTCGTGCACTCCTCCAACCTGTGCACGGAAATCACGCTGAACACCAGCAAGGAAGAGATCGCGGTCTGCAACCTGGGCTCGGTCAACCTGGTCAACCACGTCACCGAGGCCGGCCTCGACCAGGACAAGCTGCGCCGCACCGTGCGCACCGCCGTGCGCATGCTCGACAACGTCATCGACATCAACTACTACGCGGTCAAGGCCGCCGAGACCTCGAACCTGCGCCACCGCCCGGTCGGCCTCGGCATCATGGGCTTCCAGGACGCCCTGTACGTGCAGAAGCTGGCCTACGCCAGCAATGATGCCGTGGTCTTCGCCGACCGTTCCATGGAAGCCATCAGCTACTATGCCATCGAGGCCTCCAGCGAGCTGGCCGCCGAGCGCGGCCGCTACTCCAGCTTCGAAGGCTCGCTGTGGAGCCGCGGCATCCTCCCGATCGACTCGCTGTGGGCGATCGCCGAGCACCGCGGCCCGCAGTACGTCGAGGTCGACTTCAGCCAGACCCTGGACTGGGCCACGCTGCGCGAGAAGGTCAAGACCGTCGGCATGCGCAACTCCAACGTCATGGCCATCGCGCCGACGGCGACCATCTCGAACATCTGCGGCGTGTCGCAGTCGATCGAGCCGACCTACCAGAACCTGTACGTGAAATCGAACCTCTCCGGCGAGTTCACCGTGGTCAATCCGTACCTGGTGCACGAGCTCAAGGATCGCGGCCTGTGGGACGCGGTCATGGTCAACGACCTCAAGTACTACGAAGGCTCGGTGCAGAAGCTCGACCGCGTGCCGGCCGACATGAAGGCCGTCTACGCCACCGCGTTCGAGATCGAGCCGCGCTGGCTGGTGGACGCCGGCGCCCGTCGCCAGAAGTGGATCGACCAGGCCCAGTCGCTGAACCTGTACATCGCCGAGGCGTCGGGCAAAAAGCTCGACATCACCTACCGCATGGCGTGGTACCGTGGCCTCAAGACCACCTACTACCTCCGTGCCATGGGCGCCACCGCCGCCGAGAAGTCCACCGTCTCCGACGGCGCGCTGAACGCGGTGAAGGCCCAGATCGAGGAAATGGTCGAGGCGGCACCCGTGCCCCTGGCCTGCTCGATCGACAACCCGGATTGCGAAGCCTGCCAGTAAGGCCGGCTTCCCGAATGTGCAGAGGAGACAGACATGATCAGCTGGGATGACTTCAATGAGGACGAAAAGCCCACCGCGAAAGCATCGCCTGCGTCGGCAGGAGCTGCGCAAGCAGCTCCGGTCGCAGCAGCTGCGCCGGCACCTGCAGTGGTATCTGCTGCAGCACCCGCAGCAGAACCTCCCGTTCGTGGACTTGAGGCCCCTGCTGCCATCGTCGACGCCGCCATCCAGCGCGTGAACAGCGAGGCCCGTGTCGCCGAGGAAGGTTCGGCGCACGAGCGCGCCGCCGCCGCCCTGGCCCAGCTTGACGCTGCCGCCGGCCTGGAAGAGCTGGAAATGGGCGCCGGACGCATCCAGGTCGACGACAAGCGCATGATCAACTGCCGCGCCGACCTCAACCAGCTGGTGCCGTTCAAGTACGACTGGGCCTGGCAGAAGTACCTCGACGGCTGCGCCAACCACTGGATGCCGCAGGAAGTGAACATGTCCAAGGACGTGTCCATGTGGAAGTCCGGCGATGGCCAGCTCACCGCCGACGAACGCCTGATCGTCATGCGCTCGCTGGGCTTCTTCTCCACCGCCGACTCGCTGGTGGCGAACAACCTGGTGCTCGCGCTGTACCGCCACATCACCAACCCCGAATGCCGCCAGTACCTGCTGCGCCAGGCCTTCGAGGAAGCCATCCACACCCATGCCTACCAGTACTGCATCCAGTCGCTGGGCATCGATGAAGGCGAAGTCTTCAACATGTACCGCGAGGTGCCCAGCGTCGCCCGCAAGGCCGCCTGGGGCCTGAAGTACACGCAGTCGCTGAGCGACCCGACTTTCAAGACCGGCACGCCGGAGGCCGACCAGCGCCTGCTGCGCAACCTGATCGCGTTCTACTGCGTGCTCGAAGGCACCTTCTTCTACTGCGGCTTCACCCAGATCCTGTCCATGGGCCGCCGCAACAAGATGACCGGCGTCGCCGAGCAGTTCCAGTACATCCTGCGCGACGAGTCCATGCACGTGAACTTCGGCATCGACGTGATCAACCAGATCAAGATCGAGAACCCGCACCTGTGGACCAAGGCCTTCCAGCTCGAAGCCACGCAGATGATCCTCGAAGGCACCCAGCTCGAAGTCGAATACGCGCGCGACACCATGCCGCGCGGCGTGCTCGGCATGAACGCGGCCATGATGGAGGAATACCTGCAGTTCATCGCCAACCGCCGCCTGGTGCAGCTCGGCCTGCCGGAACAGTTCCCCGGCGTGAAGAACCCCTTCCCGTGGATGTCCGAGATCATGGACCTGCGCAAGGAAAAGAACTTCTTCGAAACCCGCGTCACCGAGTACCAGACCGGTGGCGCACTGGCCTGGTGACCTGACATGAGGCAGCGTTCCCTGCTCCTGCTGCTCCTGGTCATCGCCGTGGCAGCGACATCGTTCTGGTGGCAGGCCGAGCACGCCGCCACCGGCGATGACGCGGCTGTCGAACCGCTGGCACTGCCGGCGGATGCCAGCACCGAGGAGAAGCTGACCCTGACCCGCGAGGCCGCGGATGCCGTGCGCGCCGAGAACGAGGAGCTGGAATCGCGCATCGAGGACCTGGAAAGCCAGGCCGAGGATGCACGCAAGCTCATCGACCTGAAAGCCGCTCGTCTGCAAGCACTGGAAAAGCCGGAGGCTGCTCAGTAACTTGTGACGCATGTGTCGTCACAAGCTGCTGCCCCGGATCCGACCTGTGCGCCCGAGCCCGTCCCTTCTGCTGTGTTCCCTGCTGCTGATGCTCGCGCCGGCCGCTATCGCGGCGGGCCCGGCCATCGACCCGTCCGACTGCGTGCGCGTTGCCACCGGCCCCGGCCCGGACGACATCGCGCTGCAGCCGGGACAGGCGCCCCGGCTGATCATCTCCAGCCATGACCGCCGACGCTTCTCGCGCTCCGGCGACATCTACGCCTACACCCCGGCGAACAACAGCATGATCGTGCTGTCGCGCAGCGGCGAGCCGGAGGACTTCAGGCTGCGCCCGCACGGCATCGACCTGGTGCAGCGCAACGGGCGCTGGTGGCTGTACGTGATCAGCCATGACCGGGAGCTGGTCAGCGACCAGCACAGCCTGATGATCTACGAACTCGTCGGCGACACGCTGCGCTTCCACCAGCAGCTGACCTCGCCGCTGCTGAGCGCGCCCAATGATGTCGCGGTGGCCGACAACGGCGATATCTAC
Source organism: Amnimonas aquatica (assembly GCF_002943415.1). GTDB lineage: Bacteria > Pseudomonadota > Gammaproteobacteria > Pseudomonadales > Moraxellaceae > Perlucidibaca > Perlucidibaca aquatica_A. The sequence goes on from NZ_PTQZ01000057.1 coordinate 8,228, forward strand.
GTCACCAACGAGCGCAAGGACGGCGCCAGCATCGTCGAGTGGCTGTTCCTGCAGCGCAAGGCCAATGTCGTGGTCTACCGGCCGGGACAGGGCTGGCAGGTCGCCGCCGACGAACTCGCCATCGCCAACGGCATCCTGATCCAAGGCCGCACGGTGTGGGTGTCGCAGACGCTGGGCGAAGGCCTGGTGCGTTACCAGCGCCAGGCTGACGGCCACCTCGACCAGCGCACCCAGGTCACCAGCCTGTCGCTGATCGACGGCATCGGCAGCGGCCGCAACGGGCACCTGCTGACCACCTCCTACCCGTCGCTGATCGGTCTCGGCCTGCACTGGCAGCGCCAGCGTTCGAAGGCGCGCACCCGCGTCCACGACATCGACCCGCAGAGCGGTACCAGCCGCGTGCTGTTCGAGGATGACGGCGGCGTCATCAGCGCCATCAGCAGCGTGGTGGCCCTCGG
>NZ_PTQZ01000058.1 GCF_002943415.1 Amnimonas aquatica
TGTTACTTTAGGTACAGAAAGACGACATATGTCGGGAGGACGCAAAGAAATTCCCACCCGACCTGACGAGCTTCACGCCCTGGAAACGAAAAAGCCATCCCGGAAGATGGCTTTTTCGTTCAGCAGCCGCATTCAGGCGATCAGGGGAAGACCGCGATGCCGGCCAGGTTGACGATTTCCATGAACGGCTGCGGGTAGACGCCAATCAGGAACATCAGCGCCGCCATGACCAGCACCATGATGCCACCGGCGCGCACGCCCCAGTTGCCCGCGGCCTCCATGCGGCGCATGCCCGGCGCCGGCATGTACAGCGCGATGGTCACGCGCAGGTAGTAGTACAGGCCGATGGCGCTGCCGACCACGAGCGCGCCCATCAGCCACCACAGGCCGGCGTCGACACCGAGCGCGGCGACGTAGAACTTGCCGATGAAACCAGCGGTGAAGGGAATGCCGGCCAGCGACAGCATCATCACCGTCATCACCGCGGTCAGGTACGGACGGCGCCAGAACAGGCCGCGGTAATCGTAGACCGCATCGGCGTCCTTGCCCTTGTACGGGCTGGAGGTCAGCGCCACCACGCCGAATGCGCCGATGGTGGTGACCACGTAGGCGATCAGGTAGATGCCGGCCGCTTCCAGCGCCAGCGCGCCACCGGCAACGATGGCGACCAGCAGGTAGCCGATCTGCGCCACCGAGGAGTAGCCGAGCAGACGCTTGATGTTGGTCTGGTTCAGCGCCAGCAGGTTGCCGACCACGATGGAAACGAAGGCGATCACCGCCAGCACGTAGCCCCAGAGCGCGGCATGGGCGGCCGGCGCCTCGATCAGCAGACGCAGCAGCACGGCGAAGACAGCGACCTTGCCGACCGTGGCCAGGTAGGCGCCGATCGGTGCCGGGGCACCTTCGTAGACATCCGGCGTCCACAGGTGGAACGGCGCCAGCGACAGCTTGAAGGCCATGGCGCAGAGGATCAGCGCGATGCCTGCGAAGGCGTAGGGGCTGAGCAGGCCGGCCTCGGCCAGCTCGGCACCGATGCCGCCGAAGGTCATGGTGCCCGACTCGGCGTACAGCAGCGCCATGCCGAACAGCATGAAGGCGGAAGCGGCGGCCGACAGCACCATGTACTTGATGCCGGCTTCCAGCGAACGCTTGTTGCGGAAGGTGTAGGCGACCAGGCCGTAGACCGGGATCGACAGCAGCTCCAGACCGATGAACAGCGACACCAGGTGGCGGCTCATGATCAGCACCAGCGCGCCCATGACCGACAGGGTCAGCAGCAGGTAGATCTCTTCCTTGTTGTCGTTGTGGCCTTCGATGTAGGCATGGCTCAGCGTCATGCAGGCGAGCGTGGCAAACAGCACCAGCGCCATGTAGAAGCAGGCGTGGGCATCGACCGTAAGCAGCGGTGTGACCGTCTGCGGGCCGGCCTGCCAGGCGAAGTAGACAGAGCCCAGCGCCAGGTTGAGGCCGATCACGGCGATGGTGGCGTTCAGGTCGTGCAGTCGCTTGAACGCGATCGACAGCATCACCAGGACGGCCGTGGCGCCGGTGATCAGCAGCGGCAGCAGTGCGATGAGGTTGTTAACGGTGATGGTCATCGGTCAGAAACCTGCATTCGGAACAGCCGGCAGCGACTGCGTGTACACGTTATGGAGGAACTGCATGCTGGCATGGCTGGTGTCGAACACCGGCTGCGGATACAGGCCGAGCCAGAGCAGCGACACCATGAGCACCAGCATGGTGGTGATCTCGCGGCCGTTCAGGTCGGGCAGGCGCACATCCGAGCGGGCCGGGCCGTAGAAGGCCTTCTGCATCATGAGCAGGCCGTAGATGGCCGCCAGGATGAGGCCGCCCGAGGCCACGATGGTCGCCGCCGCGTTGGCCTGGAAGCCGCCGAGCAGGATCATGATTTCGCCGACGAAGTTGCCCAGGCCGGGCAGGCCCAGCGATGCCGCGGTGAAGAACAGCGTGATCGGCGGCAGGTAGCGCAGGCGTGTCCAGAGCCCGCCCATCTCGCGCAGGTCGCGCGTGTGCAGGCGCTCGTAGAGCTCGCCGCAGAGGATGAACAGGGCGCCGGCGGAGAGGCCGTGCGCCAGCATCTGCACCACCACGCCCTGCAGCGCCACCATGTTGCCGGCGTAGATGCCGATCAGGATGAAGCCCATGTGCGAGACCGAGGTGTAGGCGATCAGGCGCTTGATGTCGGTCTGCGCGCAGGCCAGCACGGCGCCGTAGAAGATGCCGAACACGCCCAGCCACATGGCGATGGGCGCGAACTCCAGCGAGGCGTTGGGGAACAGCGGCACGCCGAAGCGCAGCAGGCCGTAGCCGGCGGTCTTCAGCAGCACGCCGGCGAGGTCGACGGAACCGGCGGTGGGCGCCTGGGCGTGGGCATCGGGCAGCCAGGAGTGGAACGGCACCACCGGCAGCTTGACCGCGAAGGCGATGAAGAAGCCCAGCATCAGCACCATCTCGACCAGCGGCGCCATGCTGGTGCCGAGCAGGTCGTCGTAGTCGAAGGTGAGCACGCCGGTGGTCTGCGCGTGCACCAGCACCAGGCCGATGATGGCGAGCAGCAGCAGCAGGCCGCTGGCCTGGGTGTAGATGAAGAACTTGGTGGCGGCGCTGATGCGGCTGCGGCCGTTGGCTCCCCTGTGGCCCCAGAGGGCGATCAGGAAGTACATCGGCACCAGCATCATTTCCCAGAAGAAGAAGAACAGGAACAGGTCGACGGCGAGGAAGACGCCGGCGACGCCGCCCAGGTTCCACAGCAGGTTCAGGTGGAAGAAGCCGACATGGCGGTCGATTTCCTTCCACGAGCAGGCTACCGCCAGCAGGCCGAGGAAGCCGGTGAGCAGCAGCATGATCAGCGACAGGCCGTCCAGCGCCAGGTGGAAGCTGATGCCGAAGCGCGGGATCCAGTCACGCTGGAAATCGAGCTGCCAGACCGGCTTGCCGCCGACCGCATCGACGATCTGGCCGACGCCGTAGCCGCCCTGGATCCAGATCAGGCAGGTGATGACCAGGAAGGCCAGCATGGTGAACAGCGCGATCCAGCGCGGCAGCACCTGGCTGACACGCTCGGTCTGCCACGCCAGCAGGCCGCCGATGAAGGGCAGCAGGAGCAGCCAGGGCAGGATGGTCGAGTCGAATTCAATCATGGCTTACACCAGCAGCAGCACAGAGAGGATGAGCACCGCGCCGATCGCGAACGAGGCGGCGTACCAGCGGATCTGACCGTTCTCGGTCACGGCCAGCAGGCGGTTGCCGGCCTGGCTGAGACGCGGGATGACACCGACAGCCTGGTCGGCCGGATCGCGGCGCAGCAGGTGCACCAGCGCCATGAACGGACGCACGAAAATGCGGTCGTAGAGCCAGTCGAAGCCCCAGGCGTTGTACCAGAGCTTCGTCAGCACGCGGCCCGGCGCAGTCGCCGAGATTCGGTTCACCAGACGGCGCTCGCCCAGGTAGAGCGCGGCGGCGATGACGATGCCGAGAATGGCGATGCCGCCGGAGACGAACTCCAGCACCAGCTTGCCCTCATGCGCGGCCTGGGCGCTCAGCAGCGTCGACGGCATGGCCGGCAGCACGCCTTCGAGCGGCTGGTGCACCAGCGCGCCGACCGCGGTCGACAGCACCAGCAGCACGGCCAGCGGCAGCCAGTAGTCGACACCCTTGATCGGCTCGGCGTGCCCGTTCTCCTTGCCGTGGAAGGCAATGAAGATCAGGCGGAAGGTGTAGACCGAGGTCGGGAAGGCGCCGGCCAGGCCCGCGATCAGCAGGTAGTCGTGACCGCCGGCCCAGGCCTCGAACAGGATCTCGTCCTTGGAGTAGAAGCCCGAGGTCACCAGCGGCAGCGCGGCCAGCGCGGCGCCGCCGACCAGGAAGCAGGCGTACACGAACGGGATCTTCTTGCGCAGGCCGCCCATCTTGAAGATGTCCTGCTCGTGGTGGCAGGCGATGATCACCGCGCCCGCCGAGAGGAACAGCAGGGCCTTGAAGAAGGCGTGGATCATCAGGTGGAAGATCGCCGCCGACCAGGCCGCGACGCCCAGCGCCAGGAACATGTAGCCGATCTGGCTCATGGTCGAGTAGGCCAGGATGCGCTTGATGTCGGTCTGCACCAGCGCGGCGAAGCCCGACAGCACCAGCGTCACCGCGCCGATGACGCCGACCAGCAGCAGCACGTCCGGGGTCAGCAGGAACAGGTCGTGGGTGCGCGCGATCAGGTAGACGCCGGCGGTGACCATGGTGGCGGCGTGGATCAGCGCGGACACCGGGGTCGGGCCGGCCATGGCGTCGGCGAGCCAGGTCTGCAGCGGCAGCTGCGCGGACTTGCCGACCGCGCCGCCGACCAGCAGCAGGGTGGCGGCGGTCAGCCACGGATCGCCTTCGGCGAAGCGCTGCGGCGCCAGCGTCATCAGGTCCTGGATATTCAGGGTGCCGAGTTCGCGGAACAGGATCAGCAGGCCGATGGCCATGAAGGTGTCGCCGACGCGGGTGACGATGAACGCCTTGCGCGCCGCCAGGCCGTTGGCCGGGTCCTGGTAGTAGAAGCCGATCAGCAGGTAGGAGGCGAGACCCACGCCCTCCCAGCCCAGGTACAGGAACAGCAGGTTGTCACCGAGCACCAGGAACAGCATGGCGGCGACGAACAGGTTCATGTACGAGAAGAAGCGGGTGTAGCCGTCATCGCCGCGCATGTACCAGGAGGCGAAGACGTGGATGAGGAAGCCGACACCGGTGATCACGCCCATCATGGTCAGCGCCAGGCCGTCCAGGTAAAGGGCGAACTGCGGGCTGAAGCCGTCGACGCTGATCCAGGTCCACAGCACCTGGGTGTAGGCGCCGCCGGCCGGCACGGTGCGCAGGAAGTCGTAGCCGACCCAGGCGGCACTGGCGGCGGACAGCGCCATGGAGCCGACGCCGATCAGCGCGGAGACGTTCTCGGACAGGCGGCCGCGGGCGAAGGCCAGCAGCAGGAAGCCGATCAGCGGGAACAGGAAGGTCAGAAAGAGCAGATTCATCCTTTCATCTCGCTGGCAGAGTCAATGTCGAGCGTCTTGAAGCGGCGATGCAGCTGCAACACGATGGCGAGGCCGACCGAGGCTTCGGCGGCGGCCAGCGACAGGATCATGATGAACATGACCTGACCGTCCGGCTGGCCCCAGCGCGCACCGGCGACGACGAAGGCGAGCGCGGCCGCGTTCATCATGACTTCCAGCGACATCAGCATGAACAGGATGTTGCGTCGCACGAGCACACCCGCCAGGCCCAGGACAAACAGCACGGCAGCGAGTGCCAGGCCATGCTCCATCGGTATTCCGGTCATTTCATTCCCACCCTATTCAGCCTGTGCTCACACAGGTTCTGCCGGCCTCGGCCGGCACCACAATCGCATTCTTCGCCTTACTGCTGCTGATCGTCCGAACGGCCGAGGTGATACGCGGTCACCAGCGCGGCCAGCAGCAGGAACGAGGCCAGCTCGACCGCCAGCAGGTACGGGCCGAACAGCGTGATGCCGACCTGCTTGGCATCGATCGTGACCTCGCCGGCCGGGTGCGTGCCCATGCCGGTCAGCACGTACAGCAGCAGGCCGAACAGCACCAGCGCCAGCAGCGCCGGGAACAGCCAGGCACGCGGCGACAGCCAGGCACGCTCCTGCGCCACCCCGGCATCGCCGAGGTTGAGCATCATGATCACGAACACGAACAGCACCATGATCGCGCCGGCGTAGACAATGATTTCGAGAATGCCGGCGAACGGCGCGCCGAGGCTGAAGAAGATCACCGCCACGGCGAGCAGCGACACGATCAGGTTCAGCAGCGCGTGGATCGGATTGGCGTTGGTGACGACCCTGACCGTGGACAGGATGGCCACCAGCGCGGCGATGTAGAAAACGTATTGCACGGCGTCCGTACTCCTCTCAGGCTGCCGTCACGGCAGCAGGCCCTTGACGCTGATCGGCGCGGCTTCGTTCTGCGCCGTGCCCTTGGGCTTGCCGGCGACCGCCATGCCCGCCACGCGGTAGAAGTTGTAGTCCGGGTTCTTGCCCGGGCCGGAGATCAGCAGGTCTTCCTTTTCGTAGACCAGGCTCTGGCGCTTGTAGTCGGCCAGCTCGAAGTCCGGCGTGAGCTGGATGGCCGTGGTCGGGCAGGCCTCTTCGCACATGCCGCAGAAGATGCAGCGCGAGAAGTTGATGCGGAAGAACTCCGGATACCAGCGGCCGTCCTCGGCCTCGGTCTTCTGCAGCGAGATGCAGCCGACCGGACAGGCCACGGCGCACAGGTTGCAGGCCACGCAGCGCTCTTCGCCGTCCGGGTCGCGGGTCAGCACGATGCGGCCGCGGTAGCGCGGCGGCACGTAGATCGGCACCTCCGGATACAGCAGGGTGTCGCGCTTGCGGAAGGCGTGCGAGAACACCATGACGATGCTGCGCAACTGGGTGTACACGCCGATCAGGATACCTTTCAGTGTCATCTCTCGAATCCCTCAGGGCTGCGGTGCGGTGAGCAGGATGATGGCCGCGGTCACCAGCAGGTTCAGCAGCGTCAGCGGCAGGCAGACCATCCAGCCGAAAGTCATCACCGCGTCGTAGCGCGGACGCATCAGCGAGCCGCGAATAAGCACGAAGAACATGATGAAGAAGGCGGTCTTGGCGGCGAACCAGAAGAACGCCGGCAGATCCTCCAGGAACGGGATCGGCAGCGGCAGCCAGCCACCCAGGAAGAGCGTCGCCATGAGCGCGGAGATCACCACCACGCCGACGTATTCGCCGACGAAGAACATGCCCCACTTCAGGCCGGAATACTCGATGTGGTAACCGTCGGCCAGTTCCTGTTCCGCTTCCGGCTGGTCGAACGGGTGGCGGTGGGTGACCGCGACGCCAGCGACCAGGAAGGTGCAGAAGCCGAGGAACTGCGGAACGATGTACCACAGGTCCTGCTGCGCGTAGACGATGTCGCGCAGGCTGAACGAACCGGCCTGCGCCACCACGCCCATCAGCGCGATGCCGAGGAAGACTTCGTACGACAGCGTCTGCGCCGAGGCGCGCATGGCGCCGAGCAGGGCGTACTTGTTGTTGCTCGACCAGCCGGCGAAGAGCACGGCGTAGACGCCGAGACCGGCCATGGCAAGGAAGAACAGCAGGCCGATGTTGAGGTCGATGATCAGCCATTCCGGCGTGATCGGCACCACGGCCATGACCACCAGCAGCGACGACAGGCCGACGGCCGGCGCCAGCCAGAAGATGAACTTGTCGGCGAACGGCGGCGTCCAGTCTTCCTTGAAGAACATCTTCAGCATGTCGGCGGCGAGCTGCAGCAGACCGAACGGACCGACGCGGTTGGGGCCGTGGCGGTCCTGCCAGAGCGCCAGCAGGCGGCGCTCGACAAAGCTCAGGAAGGCGGCGCAGAGCACCACGCCGAGCAGGATCACCACGGCCTTGGCGACCTGGGTGAAGATGGCGACGAGATCGGGGGTGAGCCAGTCGAAGTTCATCTCAGACCCCCGTCACTGCGGCGGCGGTCTTGCCGACCGCGGCCCAGGCATTGTGGATGGCGAAGCGCGGCTGGCCCGGCAGGCCCACCGGCAGGCCGATGGTGCCGGCCGGCAGCTGGCCGCCGATCTGCACCGGCAGGCTGAGCACGGTGCCGTCGACATCGACCGCCACGGCGTCACCATCGGCCAGGCCGAGGCTGGCGGCGGTGGCCGCGCTGACCGCGGCGTACGGCGCCGGCAGACGGCTCTCGGTCACCGGCGCGCGCGCCGACATTTCCTCGCTGCCGAACAGGTGGTACAGCGGCAGCACGCGCAGGGCATCGCCACGGGCGCCGAAAGCGGCCGGCACATCAGAGAACCACGCCGGGTCGGTGATGCCCGAGAACAGGCGCACGCCCTGGTCGCCGGCGCGCAGGTGGCCGCCGACCTCGTCCTGGAACTTGTTCCACGACTGCGGCGAGTTCCAGCCCGGCGCCCAGGCGAACGGCACCAGGCGCGAATCTTCGTTGGGACCGCTGTAGCCTTCCATGGAGAAAGCCAGGCCGGAGTCGATGTCCTGCGGCGCGCGCGGCTCGTGCACCGAGATGTTGGCGCGCATGGCGGTGCGGCCGGAATAGCGGCGCGGTTCGCGCGCGACCTTCAGGCCCTTGACGCGGAAGCCGGCGCCCGGCGCGGCGTCGACGATACCGGCCAGCACCGGGAAGGTGGCGGCGGTGGCGCCGGTCACTTCGTCGAGCTGGGTCCAGCTCACGTCCTGGTCGAGGATGGTGCTGCGCAGCGCGTGCAGCCAGCGCCAGGACTCCTTCACCAGCACGGCAGCGTCGTAGTAGCTCGGGTCGTAGACCTGGAAGAAGCGCTGGGCGCGACCCTCCTGGCTGACCAGGGTGCCGTCGCCTTCGGCGAAGGTGGCAGCGGACAGCAGCCAGTGCGCCTTGTCGCTGGTGGCGGTGTGCTGGTGGTCGACCACGACCACGGTGGTCGCGGCGGCCAGCGCGGCGTCCACGGCGGCGGCCGGGGCGC
>NZ_PTQZ01000059.1 GCF_002943415.1 Amnimonas aquatica
CTGGCCGGCGAGCGCCAGCAGGGCGTTCGGCAGGTTGACGGTAAGGGACTGAATGGCAGTTGCCAGATCAGTGGCGCCGGAGGTCAGCGCCGCCTGCAGCTTGGCAGGGTCAGCCCCGGCGATGCCGGAGAGCAGGCTGGTGAGCAGGCCGTCCGGGCCATCCAGCAGTTCGTTCAAGGTCGGGTCCAGGCACTGGATGAACGGGCCCAGGGGCGTATCGCCCAGGGCACCTCCCAGATTAGTCAGCAGATCGCTGACAATGTCCTGGGTCGGGTTCAGAATGGTGCTGCCGCTGGTGCCACCACCGCCACCACCACCCGAGCCGCCGGTGCCGCCATCGGCGCCGCAGGCGGCAACGCCCAGCGCGACTGCGAAGTAGGCGGCCAATCTTGTCATCTTGAGCTTTTTCATGATGGTCCTCATCGTGTGTTTGGCCGCGAGGCCGCTTATGTCTGTAACGTAACCGGAATGTAATCCCGTGCGTGATGTGTATGTTATTCGAGGCAAAACACTTGTAACGTTTGAGTTTTGTAAACGCGTATTGACGAATTGAGACAAGTTGGCAGCAAAGCGCCAATTTTCCGACGGACAGTGTGGTTTTCTGTTGTGCTGCAGGCCCGTCGCCGATGCGGGGCGGCGGCGGGCCGGATCATGCGTGCGAGGCGGGTCCTCAGCGCTCCAGTCGCCGGCCCAGACGGGTGCCCATGCGGGTCGGCGTGCCGGCCCGGAAGCTTTCCTCCCAGGCCATGACATCCGGGCCGAACAGCACGATGGCGGTCGAGCCGAGACGGAAGCGGCCGAGTTCGGCGCCCTTCTCCAGCGTGATCTCTCCGTGCTCGAAGCGGCTTGCCCGCACTTCGCGGCCGATGGCTTCGACGCCGCCCCAGACCGTCTCGATGCTGGCCACGATCATGGCGCCGACCAGCACCACCACCATGGGACCGGCCTCGGTGTCGAAGTGTGCGACCAGGCGCTCGTTGCGCGCGAACAGGTTGGGCACCTGCTCGGCGGTGCGGGTGTTGACCGAGAACAGGTCGCCCGGCACGTACACCGACTTGGTCAGGCGCCCGCCCAGCGGCATGTGCACGCGGTGGTAGTCGCGCGGCGACAGGTACACGGTGGCGAACTGCCCGCCGATGAAGGCGTTGGCATCGGCATCGCTGGCGAGCAGGTCGCCGAGCGAGTAGCTGTGGCCCTTGGCCTGGAAGATCTGGTCGCTGCTGATTTCGCCGAGCTGCGAAATGGCGCCGTCGGCCGGGCAGAGGATGCTGTCGGTGGCGCCGTCGAGCGGGCGCGCGCCATCCTTCAGGGCGCGGGTGAAGAAGGCGTTGAAGTTTTCGTAGGCGCCCAGGTCGGGCTGTGCCGCTTCGCTCATGTCGACCTGGTAGCGTGCCGCGAAGCGCTGGATGAAGGCATCGCGGAGCCAGGGCGTGCGGCTCTCGGCCAGGCTGCCGACGAGACGGGACAGGCCGTGCTGGGGCAGCAGGTACTGCGGCAGGGTGAGCAGGCGGTCGAGGGAGAGGGCCATGACGCGGTCTTCCGTAGCAGGTCGGGACGAAATGTCGAGGCCGGCATGGTAATGCAGGCGCGCGCTGTCATAAAGCCGCACGTCGCAAAGGTGCGGCGCGGGTTCAGTCCTGAGTCGCGGGGCGCGGCCAGGCCACGCTGACCATCAGCCGGTCACCGGGGCCTGCGTGGCGGCTGTGCGCCAGCCAGTGGCCGATGCTGGCATGGCTGATGGTGCTGCTTGTGGTGTCGAGGTTGCGCAGGATCAGCCGCAGCCCCAGTCCGTGTCCTTTCAGCACCGCTTCCTTGCGCGTCCAGGTGCGCAGCCAGGTGTCCTCCTGCCCGGCGACCGGCGTGCGCTCCCAGAGCGCGGCCTCGTGCGGATGAAAATAGCGGCGGGTCATGGCGGCGAAGTTGCGGCGCTGGCCGAGCTGTTCGATGTCCAGGCCCACGTCCGGCAGCGTGCGGCTCCAGGCCAGGGCCAGCCATGGTCCGGTGTGAGAGGCGTTGAAGGCGATGCCGGCGTCGGGCAGCGCCGGCTTGCCGGTGGCCGGCGTGCTCAGCGCCAGTACTTCCGGCGCGCGGCCGAGCAGCTCGCCCAGCCAGTGCCGGACCACGGCGCGGGCCAGTCGCCGTGCCTCGCTGGCGCGACGGTCGAGATCGGACGGCAGGGCCAGCAGCCGCTCGCGGGCGGTGGCATCGAGGGTGTCCAGATCCAGCAGCCAGACCTCGATGTCAGTGTCCGGCACGCCGAAATGCAGACGGCCGCCGCGAGCCAGGGACCCGTCGGCGGCCGTCGTCATGGTCGCGGCCTCAGAAAAGGACGCGGGTGCGGATGGTGCCGTTCACCTGCTGCAGCTTGGACAGCGCCAGCTCCGAGTACTCGGCGTCGACATCCACCACCAGGTAGCCGATGGCATCGTTGGTCATCAGCGACTGGGCGCTGATGTTGATGCCGTTCTCGGCGAACACGGTGTTGATGGCCGACAGCACGCCCGGCACATTGTTGTGGATGTGCAGCAGGCGGTGCTTGCCGGCGGCCAGCGGCACCGCCACTTCCGGGAAGTTGACGGCGGTGATGGTGGCGCCGGTGTCGGAGTAGCGGGCGAACTTCTCGGCCACTTCGAGGCCGATGTTGGCCTGCGCTTCCAGCGTCGAGCCGCCGATGTGCGGGGTCAGGATGACGTTCTCCAGGCCGCGCAGCTCGGACTCGAAGATCTCGTCGTTGGCCTTCGGCTCCTTCGGGAACACGTCGATGGCGGCGCCGTTCAGGTGCTTGGACTTGATGGCGTCGGCCAGGGCCGGGATGTCGACCACGGTGCCGCGCGCGGCATTGATGAAGATGCCGCCCTTCTTCATCTTGGCGAACTGCTCGGCGGCCATCATGTTGCGCGTCGACGGCAGGTCCGGCACGTGCAGGGAGACCACGTCGGCGGTGGCCAGCAGCTCGTCCATGGTGGTGACCTGGCGGGCGTTGCCCAGCGGCAGCTTGGTGATCACGTCGTAGTAGATCACGTGCATGCCCAGCGACTCGGCGAGCACCGACAGCTGCGAGCCGATCGAGCCGTAGCCGACGATGCCCAGGGTCTTGCCGCGCGCCTCGTACGAGCCTTCGGCCGACTTCGACCAGCCGCCGCGGTGGACCAGGAAGTTCTTCTCGGGGATGCCGCGCAGCAGCAGGATGAGCTGGCCCAGCACCAGCTCGGCGACCGAGCGGGTGTTGGAGTAGGGCGCGTTGAACACCGGGATGCCGCGCGACATGGCGGCCTTCAGGTTGACCTGGTTGGTGCCGATGCAGAAGCAGCCGACGGCGATCAGCTTGCTGGCGGCGGCGAACACCTTCTCGGTCAGCTGGGTGCGCGAGCGGATGCCGATGAAGTGCGCATCCTTGATCTTCTCGATCAGCGCATCCTCGTCGAGCGCACCGCGCAGGTACTCGATATTGGTGTAGCCGTTGGCGCTGAGCACGTCGAGGGCGTTCTTGTGCACGCCTTCCAGCAGCAGGAAACGGATCTTGGCTTTGTCGAGAGAGAACTGGCTCATGAACGAGGACTCTTGCGTGTGCGTGTATTTGAGGATCCCGGTCGGGGATCGGTATCTGGGGTCGGGCCGGACAGGGTCCGAAACGGAAAAACAAGGCGCGAATGGTAGCACAGACGGGCCTGCTGGTAGAATGCGCGTCTTCCGTAATCCCGCCGCCGGAGCCGCTGCATGAGCCTTGCCCCCGCCGTCCTGTCCCGTCTCGCCGAGATCGTCGGTGACTCGCGTGTCCGTACCGATGCCGACAGCCTGAAGACCTGGGGCTGCGACTGGACCAAGATGTACGCGCCGGCGCCGTCGGCCATCGTGTTCCCGTCGAGCATCGAGCAGGTGCAGGCGGTGGTGCTGCTGGCCAACGAGGCCGGTTTCGCCATCGTGCCGTCGGGCGGGCGCACCGGGCTGTCGGCGGGCGCGGTCGCCGCGAACGGCGAGGTGGTCATCAGCCTCGACTACATGAACAAGGTGCTGGAGTTCATTCCCGAGGATCGCGCGGTGCGCATCCAGGCCGGGGTGGTCACCGAGCAGCTGCAGAACTTCGCCGAGGAGCAGGGGCTGTACTACCCGGTGGATTTCGCCTCCGCCGGCTCTTCGCAGCTGGGCGGCAACATCGGCACCAACGCCGGCGGCATCAAGGTCATCAAGTACGGCATGACGCGCAACTGGGTGCTCGGTCTCAAGGTCGTCACCGGCAAGGGCGACATCCTCGAACTCAACAAGGACATGATCAAGAACGCCACCGGCTACGACCTGCGCCACCTGTTCATCGGTGCCGAGGGCACGCTGGGCCTGGTGGTGGAGGCGACCATGAAGCTGGAGCGCGCACCGCGCAACCTGCAGGTCATGGTGCTGGGCACGCCGGATTTCCCGAGCGTGATGAACGTGCTCAAGGCTTTCCAGGCTCGCCTCGACCTGACCGCGTTCGAGTTCTTCTCCGAGCTGTCGGTGCAGCTGGTCACCGAGCACCAGGGCGTGCCGCGTCCGTTCGACACCGCCACGCCGTTCTACGCCCTGCTGGAGTTCGAGGCGCTGTCCGAGGACATGTCGGCGCAGGCGCTGGAGATTTTCGAGCACTGCGTGGCCGAGGGCTGGGTGGTCGACGGCGTGCTCGGCCAGTCCGAGGCGCAGGCGAAGAACCTGTGGCGCCTGCGCGAGGACATCTCCGAGACCATCGCGCGCTTCACGCCGTACAAGAATGATATTTCCGTGCTGATCCAGCGTGTGCCGGCGTTCATCGCCGACATCGACGCCATCGTCGCCGCGCAGTACCCGGATTTCCGCGTGGTCTGGTTCGGCCACATCGGCGACGGCAACCTGCACCTGAACATCCTCAAGCCGGACGACCTGGCCAAGGAAGACTTCTTCGCCCGCTGCAAGACCGTGAACGTGCAGGTGTTCGAGACCGTGCAGCGCTACAACGGCTCGATCTCCGCCGAGCACGGCGTGGGCATGACCAAGAAGCCCTACCTGACCTACACCCGCTCCGAGGTCGAAGTCGCCTACCTGAAGGCGATCAAGCAGGTGTTCGATCCCAACAACGTGATGAACCCGGGCAAGATCTTCGATCTGTGAGAGGTGTGCGCTGCTGGCGGTGATTTCCGGCGGCGGGACTTAGCGAGCCAGGGATGGCGAGCGAGAGCCTACAGGGAGGTACTTGCGGCGATCCCGTCGCCGGAAATCACCGCCAGCAGCGCTGGCTTTCGCAGCAAGGAGAGACGACCGATGACCTATAGGCACATGTGGAGCGACGGCCGCCCGGTCGACCTGCCCGCGGGCAAGGTGGTGTGTGTCGGGCGCAACTACGCGGCGCATGCCCGCGAGCTCGGCAACGCGGTGCCGGAGACGCCCATCCTGTTCCTCAAGCCGGCCACCGCGCTGGTGCCGCTGGGGCCGGACTTCGCGATTCCGGCGGGACGCGGCGAGTGCCATCACGAGACCGAGATCACGCTGCTGATCGGTAGCACGCTGAGCGGCGAGGTGAGCGAGGAAGCGGCGCGCGCGGCCATCGCCGGCATCGGCATCGGCCTCGACCTGACCCTGCGCGATGTGCAGAACACGCTGAAGCAGAAGGGCTTGCCGTGGGAGGTCGCCAAGGCCTTCGACGGCGCGGCGCCGATGGGGCCGTTCCTGCCGCCTGGCGGTTTCGCCGATCTCGCCGCGATCAGCGTCGGACTCATCGTCAATGGCGAGCGGCGCCAGTCCGGCAAAAGCGCCGACATGATCACCGGCATCGTGCCGCTGCTGCGTTTCATCGCCACGATTTTCACGCTGCAGCCGGGTGACATCGTCATGACCGGCACGCCGGAAGGTGTGGCGGCGTTGCAGTCCGGAGACCGGCTGATGCCGATATTGTCCGGCCATTCCTGGCAGACCCGGGTGCGCTGAGTCAGGCGCGCCGTGGCATCCGCCGTTCACTCCCCCCAGTTGTTCTGGAAGCGGTGGATCTGCCGTCGTTCCTTCTTGTTCGGCCGGTGGTCAGGGTGCGCCAGGTTCATGGCCTTGCGCTGCTCCGCCAGTCGTGCACGCGCCTCGACGCTGTCCGGCGTTTCCTCGTAGAGCTGCTGCGCCACCGGCGCCGGACCGCGCACCTCGCTCAGTCCGAGCACCACCACGGTCTTGTGCTCATGCCCCTGGCGGATGGTCAGCGTCATGCCCGGCACGACTTCGCGGCTGACCTTCACGCGCTGTCCGTCGCAATGCACCTGGCCGCCCTCGATGGCGGCCTTGGCCAGCGAGCGGGTCTTGAAGAAGCGCGCCGCCCACAGCCACTTGTCGACACGCACCCGCGCGCCTTCGCTGTCGGCACGCGCACTCATGCCGGCGCACCCGCCAGCACCGGGATGCGGCCGAGCTCGGAGAAACGGTCGATGGCCGGATAGCGCAGTCCCTCGCGCTCCGGCTTGTGGCTGTCCGGCGTCAGCACGCTGACGAGCTGGCCGATGCCCCAGGCGCGGGCACTGTCGAGCACGGCTTCGCTGTCATCGATGAACAGGGCGCGCGCGGGGTCGAAGTCGTGCGCCGCGCGCAGGGCATGCCAGAAGCGCGCATCCTCCTTGGCGTGGCCGTAGTCGTGCGAGCTGACCATGACATCGAACCAGTCGCCCATGGCGGTCTCGGCCAGTTTCAGCTCCAGGCTGGCACGGTGCGCGTTGGTCGCCAGCCAGAGCCGGCGGCCGCTGGCGCGCACCGCGGAGAGGAAGCTGAAGGCGTCGGCGCGTTCGCGGATCAGGTGGCGCAGGTCTTCCTTGAGCACGGCGACATCGAAGCCGACCTGCTCGCTCCAGAAGTCGACGCAGTACCAGTTCAGCGAGCCTTGGTGGGCGGCGAAACGGCCCAGCAGGTCGTTCAGGCCTTCCTCGCGCGGCAGGCCCTTGCGCTCGGCGTAGATGGCCGGCAGGTGCTGCAGCCAGAAGCGGTTGTCGAAGTGCAGGTCGAGCACCGTGCCATCCATGTCGAGGATGACGGTGTCGACGCGGGACCAGTCAATCATGCGGCACACCCTGTCGATTTGCGGCAGAGTATGGCAAAGCCCGGCGGGCAACGCACGGTACGGGGCTGGATGGCGGCGGAGGTGGAGCAGGTTATGAAGGCGGTCGGACGCGACGAGATGGCTGCGGTGCTGGCGGTGGCCGCGGAGGCCGGGCGCGAGATCATGGCGATCTACGCCGACGAGGCGCGCTGGCAGGTGCGCGACAAGGCCGACGATTCGCCGGTGACGGCGGCCGACCTGGCCGCGCACGCGGTCATCGAGCACGGACTGCGGGCGCTGCCCTGGCCCTGGCTGGCGGCGCTGCCGGTGCTGTCCGAGGAGTCACCGCCGGCGCAGCTGGCCGGACGCCGGTCGTGGCCGGCGTGCTGGCTGGTCGACCCGCTCGACGGCACCCGCGAGTTCATCGCGCGCAATGGCGAGTTCAGCGTCAACATCGCGCTGGTGCTGGGCGATGAAGCCGTGCTCGGCGTCGTGCTGTCCCCGGTCGATGGCTCGGCCTATGTCGCTGCCCGCGACCAGGGCAGCTTTCGCGTCAGCGGCGGCGACTGGGCGCTGCTGCATGTCTCGCTGCTGCCGGCCGACGGCTCGCCGCTGCGCTTGACCGTCAGTCGGCGCCATGGCCTGGAGCAGCTGGCGGCCTTCGAACAGGCGGTGGCGGCGCGGCTGGGGCCGGTCGAGCGGCATCCGGCCGGTTCGGCGTTCAAGATCTGCGCGGTCGCCGAAGGGCGGGCGGATGCCTACCCGCGCTTCGGTCCGACCAGCGAATGGGACACGGCAGCGGCGCAGGTGGTGCTGGAGGAGGCCGGCGGGCATCTGCTCGACGCCCGTGGCCGGCGCTTCCGCTACAACCGTCGCGACACCCTGCTCAACGCCGGCTTCCTCGCGGTCGGCGCGGAGCCGGTGCAATGGCTGGCCTGCTGGCCGGCTTAAGGCGGTCTTAAGGCAGGGCATGACAGGCTCGCGCATGGCCGGGCACGAGGGAGACGGGCGACATGTATCTGCTGCTGATCGAGGATGACCTGAGCCTGGGGCGGGTGCTGTCGCGTCTGCTGGCGCAGCACTACCGGGTCGACTGGGTGCGCACGCTGGCCGCCGCCTCGGCGCAGTGGCGCGCGGCGGAGCATGACCTGGTGATCCTCGATCTCGGCCTGCCCGATGGCGACGGCATGGACTGGCTGGCCGGGCTGCGCGCCGGCGGCAGCGATGTGCCGGTGCTCATCGTGTCGGCGCGTGACGCCCTCGATGACCGTGTCCACGGCCTCGATGCCGGCGCCGACGACTACCTGATCAAGCCCTTCGAGGCCGACGAGCTGATGGCGCGCGTGCGCGTGCTGCTGCGTCGCGGCAGCGGCCGGGCGACGCCGGCGCTGAGCGCCGGCGCGCTCTCCTTCCTGCCCGAGCAGCAGCGCTTCCTGCTGGATGGCGAGCCGCTGGCGCTGCCGCCCATGGCCTATCAGCTGCTG
>NZ_PTQZ01000006.1 GCF_002943415.1 Amnimonas aquatica
CCCATGCGGCCGGTGTCTTCGCCGGACTGCTCGCGCAGGACCAGGAAGTCATAGGCGGCGCGGAAGCGTTCGCTCTGCGCCATGGCTTCGACCTGGCGTGCGCGCGGGTGTTCCAGTCGCGGCTGCATTTCCCAGATATCGCGGATGGTCTGCGCGATGTGGCGGGGAATCGCCGTGCGCACATGCTGTGCCGACAGGGTCTGCTGGCCGGCCTGCTGCCAGGCCGGCACCGCCGGCACGCCGTCATCGAGCAGGTCCTGCTGACGAGCCTGCGCGACACCCCAGAGCAGGGATGCGAAGAAGAACGCGGGATTGATGCCCTTGCCTTCGTTGATGCGGTCGTCGGTGTTCTCGGCCGTCCGGCGCCAGAGGTCGTCGCAGGGGTGCAGCACGGCTTCCGGGAACAGCGGCTCGAACAGGCCGTAGCGCATCAGCAGCGGCAGCAGCGGCGCGGCGTGGCCGGCGCCGAACAGTTTCTGGCACTCGTCGTAGAGACGGTGCGACGACATGTCCTCGAGCAGGAAAGCCAGCTCGGGGATGGGCTTGGCGGTGCCGTCGGCAATCGTGAAGCCGAGCTTGGCGGCGAAGCGCACCGCGCGCAGCATGCGCACGGGGTCTTCGCGGTAGCGTGTCTCGGGGTCGCCGATCAGGCGCAGCACGCGGGCGTCGAGGTCCTTGCGGCCCTTGGCGAAATCCCAGAGGCTGAAGTCGGCGATGTTGTAATAGATGGCATTGATGGTGAAATCGCGCCGGGCGGCATCTTCCTCGATGCTGCCCCAGACGTTGTCGCGCAGGATCAGGCCGTCGGCACTGGTGCGCGCGGTGCTGTCGTCGCCCTCGGCGTGGTTGGCGCGGAACGTCGCCACCTCGATGACTTCGCGGCCCCAGCGCACATGCGCCAGGCGGAAGCGGCGCCCGATGACCTGGCACTGGCCGCCGAAGATCTGCTTCACCTCTTCCGGCGTCGCGCTGGTGGCGATGTCGAAGTCCTTGGGGATCATGTCCAGCAGCAGGTCGCGCACGCCGCCGCCGATGAGGAAGGCCTGGTGGCCGTTGTCGTGCAGGCGATAGAGCGTCTTCACCGCGGCGCTGCTGATGTTCTTCCGGGAGATCGGGTGATGATCGCGAGGGATGATGACAGGCTTCAGTCGTGAGGGCGTCTTGCCGTGTCCGCGCAAGCGATCTAGCCATCCCTTCAGCATGTTTGGTGTCTCGTCAGAACCGGTGAGGCGCGCATCATACCAACTTTGTCCGGCGTGGGGCGGTATGGCGTAAGGCGGGTCCAGAAACGCAAAGCGGGAGGTGGTGCCTCCCGCGTACGCTGAACGGTGTGTGCGGTTTATGACCGTCTTATTGTTCTGGGCCTGTTTTTTTCTTTTTGCCCGGCATCCCGGCTATCGCTTTCCTGCGTCCTTGCAGGCGCTTTTTTTATGGGTGTCGATGCTTTCGCACTGACCGCGGCGAGTTGTTGTTATGTCCGCACAGTAGACATAGCAGGGACCGTGCCAACTTTCGAAAAATTATTTTGTTTATGAAAAACAGTAATTTGTAAATCTGTCGGATCTTTGCTGCGGGGCGCATCGCTGTTTCGGTCGTTACCTGCGTAACAGCATTGTGTAGATGGGTAACGCGGACTACAGACTATCGGTGGATTGACGACGGCGCGGAATGCCGAAGCGCTGGCGTCGCTCCCACAGTGTCTTGCGGCTGATGCCCAGCTTCTGCGCCAGTTCGGTTTCGGACATCTGGTCCTGGTGCTCGAGCACGAAATGCTGGAAGTAGTCTTCCAGCGACAGCCCGGCCGGCGGCTCGCCGCCATCCTCGCCGGCATCCGTTTCCTCGGGCTCCGGCTCGGCGACCTCGATGGCCAGCAGTTCCGGGGTGATGCTTTCGCCCTCGCACAGGATGACGGCGCGCTCGATGGCATTTTCCAGTTCGCGGATGTTGCCCGGCCAGTGGTAGCGGTTCATGGCGTCCAGCGCGGCCGAGCTGAAGCTCAGCGGCTGCGTGCCGAGGCGTTCGACGGTGCGCGCGAGCAGGCGGGATGCGATCTCCAGGATGTCATCGCCGCGCTCGCGCAGCGGCGGCAGGTTCAGCTCGACCACGTTGAGGCGGAAGAACAGGTCCTCGCGGAACTGGCCGTTGGCGGCCAGCTGGCGCAGGTTGCGGTGGGTAGCCGCGATCAGGCGCACGTCGATCTTGCGCGACTGGGTGGCGCCGAGGCGGCGAACCTCCTTTTCCTGCAGCAGGCGCAGCAGGCGGGCCTGCGCCTCCAGCGGCAGCTCGCCGATCTCGTCGAGGAACAGCGAGCCGCCATCTGCCGCTTCCACCAGGCCCTTGCGCACGCCCTGGGCGCCGGTGAAGGCGCCTTTTTCGTGGCCGAAGAGCTCGGATTCGATCAGCGACTCTGGAATGGCGGCGCAGTTGACCGAGATCAGCGGCGCGTTGCGGCGCGGGCTCTGCTCGTGCAGGGCCCGAGCCACCAGCTCCTTGCCGGTGCCGGACTCGCCCAGCACCAGCACGGTGGTGTTCAGCGGCGCCACGCGGCCGATGCGCCGGTGCAGCTCCTGCATGGCTGCGCAGGAGCCGATGATGCCGCTGTCCGGCAGGGCGCGGGCAACCTCCTGGCGCAAGGCGGCGTTCTGCCGCACCAGCAGGCGTTCGCGCAGAATGCGGTCGACGGTGAGCAGCATGTCGTCGTGGTCGAAGGGCTTGGCGATGTAGTCGGCGGCGCCGGCCTTCACCGCGTCCACGGCCGAGCGGATGCTGGCGAAGCTGGTCATGATCAGCACCGGCGTGGTGCCGGCCTTGTCGATCAGCGCGGTGCCGGGCAGGCCGGGCAGGCGCAGGTCGGAAATGATCAGGTCGAAGCCGTCGATCTGGTGCTGCAGCAGGGCCTCGTCGACGCTGCCGGCTTCGGCCACGTCGTAGCCGTTGCGCTCGAGCAGGCGCTTGAGGCTGGTCCGGATGACCTGCTCGTCGTCGACTACCAGAATGTAACTCACACCGACTGCTCCTGGTCCCGGGCGGCGCGCGCCGCCGGAAGCGTGATCTGCACAATGACACCGGTTCCCTGATCGTAGTCGCGTTTGTCGATCAGTTGAATCCGGCCTTGGTGGGCCTCAATGATGCCATGAACCAGCGCCAGCCCGAGACCGGTGCCCTTGCCGGCCGGCTTGGTGGTCACGAATGGCTCGAACAGGGTATCGCGGATGCTGCCGTCCGGCAGGCCGTGGCCGAAGTCCTCGATCTCGATGCGCACCGACGGGCCGTGCCGTTCCGCGCGGATCAGGATCTCGCCGCGCTGCGTGCTGGCATCGCGGGCGTTGCTGAGCAGGTTGATGAACACCTGGCACAGGCGCTGGGCATCGCCGGTGACTTCCAGCTCGGCTGCGATGTGCATGCGGAAGTCGGTGAAGCGTGCCTCCGGCGACAGCTTGAGCAGGTGGATGGCTTCCTGCACCACGGCGGCCAGCGGCACGGCCTCGAATTCGCCGCCCACGTGGTGCTCGCTGCGCGAGAAGCCGACCAGCGATTGCACGATGCGGCTGACGCGCTGGGTCTGCTCGATGATGGCGCTGGCCGACTCGTGCACCTCGTCGCCGGGCGCGTGCTCGGCGCGCAGGTTCTGCGCCAGGCAGGCGATGCCGGTGACCGGGTTGCCGATCTCGTGCGCCACGCCGGCGGCGAGGCGGCCGACGGCGGCCAGGCGCTCGGCGTGGTGCAGGCGCGACTCCAGCTGTTGCAGGGCGGTGACATCTTCCATGACCAGCACCAGGTTGCCGGCGGCGTCGCCGATCATGGCCCGGTGGAGGTTGAGCCATCGCGCCACGCCGTCGACTTCGGTGCGGGTGCGCAGCGCCTGCGCGCTGGGGTCGTCGAGGAAGGCCTGCAGGGTCTGGTTCCACGGCGGCGGCAGGCTGCCCAGGCGTGAGCCGATCACCAGCTCGTCGGGCAGGCCGGTGATGTCCATCATGGCGCGGTTCCAGCTCAGCACCTCGAGGTCGCCGGCCAGCGTGCACACGCCCAGCGGCAGGTCGTGCAGGGTCTGGCGGTGGAAGCGGCGCAGCATGTCGAGCTCGGCGGCGAGGCCGGAGAGGCGGTCTCGGTACTCCTCCAGGCGCGATTCGATGAAGTGGATGTCATCGCCGGGGCTGTCGGGGAGGATCTGCTGCGGCAGCTGCTGGTCGATCAGGTCCTGGGCCATGCTCGGGCCGAGCAGGCCGGAGAGGTTGGCGGCGAGCTGGTCGCGCAGGCGTCGCAGCGCGTAGGGGCGGTGCTCGTCCTGCTTGAGGCCGAGGTCGGTGAGCGCCATGCGCACTTCGCGCTCGGCGGTGACCGGACCGAGGGCAGGCGCCAGGGCATCGACGAAGTCCTGCACCGAGCTGGCGGCCAGGCTCCAGCGGGCCGGGCTGCGCAGGTTGTCCATGGAGCAGGCGTTCGCCACTTCGCGGTCGCTGTCGTTCTGCGGCGAGCGCAGCGACAGCAGGATAAGCACGATGCCGTTGCCGAGGGTCGCGATCAGTCCCATGGCTTGCCAGTGATCGACCCGGTTGGCGGTAACCAGACCGAACAGCTGGTCGCCGTCGAGGCCGGGAGAGAACAGCGCCGGTGCCGCCAGGGTCATGAACCAGACCGCGATGCCGAAGACCAGTCCCCAGATCATGCCGCTGCGGGTGGCGCGCGGCCACAGCAGCAGGGCGACCAGCCCGGGCGCCAGCTGCAGGGTGGCGACGAAGGACAGCATGGACATTTCCGTGCTGTCCGGTCGCAGCTCGGGCAGCCATGACAGCAGGAAGGCGGCGAAGGGTATGCAGATGATCAGCAGCCGGCGCTGGCGCAGCGTCTGCTGGTACAGGGCATCGTCCGGGCGCCAGCCGCGCAGGGGCAGCACCACGTGGTTGAGGATCATGCTCGCCAGCGCCAGCGTGGTGACGATGAGCATCCCGCTGGTGGAGGCCAGCGCGCCGATGAACAGCAGCAGGGTCAGCGTGGCCGAGCCCGAGTGCATGGACAGGCCCAGGCTGTAGAACTCGGGCGAGTCTGGCAGGCCCAGGGTCTGGCCGGCCCAGAGGATGACCGGAATGCCCAGCGCCATGAGCAGCAGGTAGAGCGGGAAGGCCCAGCTCGCCACCAGCAGGTTGCGCGGCTCCTGGCTCTCGGTGAAAGCCATCTGGTACATGCAGGGCATGACCACGGCGGAGAAGAAGAAGACCAGCAGCAGGCTGTGCCAGTAGCCCTCCTTGAGCGGCTGGAACAGCTGGTTGAGCGCCTCGGGGTGTTCGCCCAGCCACTGGTCCAGTCCGCCGAGGTCGCCGAACACGGAGAAGTAGGCATACAGCGCCACTGCGCCGAGGGCGACCAGCTTGATCAGCGATTCCAGCGCGATGGCGACCACCAGGCCTTCGTTCTGCTGCTGGCGGGAGGCCTGGGAGCGGGCACCGAACAGCAGGGTGAAACCGATCAGCATGCTGCAGAAGATCACGCCCAGCGGGCGCGTGCTGGTGCCGCCGGTGAGCATGCGGCCGATCTCTGAAATGGTCTGCATCTGCGCGGTCAGCAGCGGCATGACCCCGACCAGGATGGCCAGCGTGGAGATGGTGCCCACGGCCTGGCTGCGGAAGCGGAAGGCCAGCAGGTCGGGCAGCGAGCCCAACCGGTGGGTGCGCGCCAGGCGCAGCAGCGGCTGCAGGAACATGGGCGCGATCAGGAAGGCACCGGCGAGGCCGAGGTAGAAAGTGAGGAAGTTGAAGCCGCTTTCGGCGGCGAACTGCACCACGCCGAACAGTCCCCAGGAGCTGATGAAGACGCCCAGCGAGAGCACGTGCACGAACGGGTGGCGGACCCAGCGCAGCGGCAGCTGGCCGTTCTCGCTGGCATAGGCGACAAGGAAGAGCAGGCCGAGGTAGAGAGTGGCCAGGCCGAACAGCAGTGCCGGACTAAAGGTCATTCAGGTCTCGACTCCGGGTCACCCAGAACGCGAGCGCGATCAGCACGCCCCAGACCATGTAAGGGCGGTACCAGGCGCTGCCGCCATCGCTCCACCAGTCGATGATGACCGGAGACAGCAGATAGGCGCCGGCCACGAACAGCAGGATCAGCCGATCGATGTACACCGCAGGTCTCCGTGTGCACGCTTGTGGGGCAGGGGGGCAAGTTAGCAGCTTTGCTGCGGGGCGCAAAGCCGGGAGCTGGCCGGGCTCACGCCGGCATATCGGCCAGGGGGATGGCGTCCGGTCGCCAGTGGCCGACGGCCCAGTCGACGATCGTTGCCGGGCTGCTCCGGGCCAGCTCCGGCGGCGGGGACTGGCGCAGGAAGTCCAGTGCCTGCCACAGGTTGCGGGCGGCCTCGTCGTCGCGCAGGGCCGGCGCGTGGTTCTGCTTGGAGAGCTTCTGGCCATCGGCACCGACAATCAGCGGCAGGTGCAGGTAGCGCGGCCGTGGCAGGCCCAGCCGTTGCATCAGCCAGCACTGGCGGGCGGTGTTGTCGAGCAGGTCGGCACCGCGCACGACATCGGTGATGCCGCTGGCGGCATCATCGACCACCACGGCGAGCTGGTAGGCGTAGAGGCCGTCGCGACGCTTGAGCACGAAGTCGCCGCAGGTGACGCCGAGGTCCTCGCTCAGTTCGCCGCGCAGCCGGTCCCGGTAGTGCACCGCGCCGCCGTGGCGGAGCCGCCAGGCCCCTGCCGGCGGCATGCCCCGGGCCGCGTGCGTGGTGGCTCGGCAGCCACCCAGGCAGTCAGGAACGCCGGCGCGGGCAAGGGCGGCGCGCGAGCAGATGCAGGCGTAGATATCGCCGCTACGGCGCAGGCGTGCGAGGGCGTCCTCGTAGCGTTCGGCGTGATCGTGCTGGTACTGCACCGGGCCGTCCCAGTGCAGGGCGTGGCGTTCCAGGCTGCGCAGGATGCTGTCGGCGGCACCGGGCTGTTCGCGTGGCGGGTCGATATCCTCGATGCGCAACAGCCACCGGCCGCCCTGGCTGCGGGCGTCGGCGAGGCTGCCCAGGGCCGCGATCAGCGAGCCCAGGTGCAGCGGTCCGGTGGGGGATGGCGCGAAGCGCCCGATGACGGGAGCTGACGGCACAGCAGGCCGGACTCAGCCGCCCAGCAGCTGCTTTTCCTTGATTTCCTGCAGGCTCTTGCAGTCGATGCAGAGGGTGGCCGTGGGGCGGGCCTCGAGGCGGCGGATGCCGATCTCGACACCGCAGTCGTCGCAGTAGCCGTAGTCGTCCTTCTCGATGCTTTCCAGCGTCTTGTCGATCTTCTTGATCAGCTTGCGCTCGCGGTCGCGGGTGCGCAGCTCGAGGGAGAATTCCTCTTCCTGGGTGGCGCGGTCGTTCGGGTCGGGCAGGCTGCCGGACTCGTCCTGCATGTGGTGCACCGTGCGGTCGACCTCTTCCATGAGCTCGCGCTTCCAGGCCTGCAGGATGTTGCGGAAGTGCTGGAGCTGCGGGGCGCTCATGTAGTCCTCGCCCTTGACCTCCTTGTAGGGGGCCAGGCCGTGGATCAGTCCGTTGCCGGCGGCTGGCTTCTTCTTGGCCTTGTCGGTGGCCGGTTTCTCAGTGGTGCGGGTAGCCATGACGGTCTCTCAAACGATCAATCGGGAATCTATAGCAGAGCCACCGGAGCGGCGCAAACGCGATCTGCCTGCCGGCGTGCGGCTCATGCCTCGCTCAGCAGGATGTCGCCGTTCTCGGTGCGGATGGCGACCGGCAGCAGCGCCTCGCCCTGGCAGGGGCCGCTGACGCATACGCCGTCCTCGACGCGGAACAGCGCGCCGTGGTTGCTGCAGATCAGGTAGTAGTTCTCGCTGTCCATGAACTCGTCCGGGTTGAACTCCAGGTTGATGCCCAGGTGCGGACAGATGTTCTGCCAGGCGTGGACCTGACCGTCGCGGAGCACGAGGATGACCTCGCCCTGCGGCGAACGGAAGCTGCGGCCGACGTTCTCTTCGAGCTCGGCGAGGGCGCAGAGTCTGAAACTCATTCGGCGGTNCAGTCGCGTGCTGGCCTCCAGGCTCCAGCCCCGGCTCAGGCCGAAAAGCACGGCGCCGGCGAAGCTGTCGCCCGCGCCCAGGGTATCCACGGCCTGCACGGGCACGGCCGGCAGCTCGATGACGGCATCCCGCGTCCAGGCCCAGGCGCCGTCGCCGCCACGGGTGATGACACCCTGGCTGGCGTGCTGGCGGAGCGTGCCGAGGGCGGCATCGAGATCGTCGGTGCCGGCGAAGCCGCGGGCTTCATCCTCATTGCAGAACAGCAGGTCGACGCCATCGCCCAGCAGCTCGCGCAGCTGTGGCTGGAAGTACTGCACCATGGCCGGGTCGGAGAAGGTCAGCGACAGCCGGGCACCGGCGGCGCGTGCGGTGTCGCGGGCCTGCGCCACGGCGGCGCGCGCGGTCTCCGAGGTGCACAGGTAGCCCTCGATGTAGAGCCAGCTGCTGCGGCCGAGCGCGTCCGGATCGAGTTCGCCGGCGGAGACATCGGCGGTGATGCCGAGGTAGGTGTTCATGGTGCGCTCGGTGTCCGGCGTGACCATGACCACGCAGGTCCCCGAGGTGCCCTCGGGGAGCTGCTCGCGCAGGTTGGTGGCGACGCCCGCGGCGATGAGGTCGTCACGGTAGAAGTGGCCGAGGGTGTCGCTGGCGACCTTGCAGCTGTAGAAGCAGCGCGCGCCGAAGGCGCTGGCGGCGATGATGGTGTTGGCCGCCGAGCCGCCGCAGGCCTGCTTCACGCGTGCGTGGCCGGCATCCAGCGCGGCCAGCAGGCGGCCCTGGGCTTCGGCGTCGGCCAGGGTCATGATGCCTTTCTCGATGCCGTGGGTCGCGAGGAAAGCGTCCTCGACGCGGTATTCCAGATCGACCAGGGCATTGCCGATGGCATAGATGTCGAGGCGGTCGGTCATGGCGGCGGCGTCTCCGGAATGGCGTGATGTGGACGAAAAAGCGAGTGGCATTATAGGGAGGCTGGCCGGGAACGCCATCCTCGTGATTTCCGGGGCGGCGGAGGCGCGGGTACAATGCCCGCCATTGTCCGTGCCAGGGAAGCCGTTGTGCCGAAAGCCGACTCCGTAATGCAGCGCGCCAGAACCGTGCTGGTGCTGCTGTCGATGCTCGCCGCGCTCATCGTGGTGGTCGCCGGCGGCGCCTATGTCATGCACCTCGACGGCATCGTGCGCGAGAAGTTCGAAGGCAAGCGCTGGGCCATCCCCGCGCGCGTCTATGCCCGTCCGCTGGTGCTGCAGGCCGGGCTGCCGGTGGCGCCGACGGCCGTGCGCGAGGAGCTGGCGCTGCTCAACTACCGGCCGGTGGCCGGCGCGCCGACCCCCGGCACCTACGAATTCCAGGGCAACACCCTGTACCTGCACTCGCGCGGCTTCGCCTTCAGCGACAAGCGCGAGCAGCCGCAGCTGCTGCGCCTGCGCTTCAGTGGCGAGCGCATCGGCGAGCTGGCGAGCACGCAGCCCGGGCAGGGCGGCGCCGTGCGTCTGGAGCCGCTGGCCATTGGCGGCATCTACCCCAGCCACAACGAAGACCGCATCCTGATCCAGCTCAAGGAAGCGCCGCCGCATCTGGTGGAGGCACTGCTGGCGACCGAGGACCAGCGCTTCTACAGTCATGTCGGCATTTCCCTGCGCGGCATCCTGCGCGCCTTCCTGGTCAACGCCTCGGCGGGCTCGGTGGTACAGGGCGGCAGCACGCTGACGCAGCAGCTGGTGAAGAACTTCTACCTGACCGACGAGCGCTCCCTGCGCCGCAAGGTCAACGAAGCCCTAATGGCGCTGCTGCTGGAGTGGCATTACGAGAAAGACGAGATCCTCGAGACCTACCTCAACGAGGTCAATCTCGGCCAGCAGGGCAACCACTCGGTGAACGGCTTCGGCCTCGCCGCCCAGTACTACTTCGGCCAGCCGCTGTCGGAGCTGTCGCTGCCGCAGGTGGCGCTGCTGGTCGGCATGGTCAAGGGGCCGTCGTACTACAACCCGCGCCGCCAGCCGGCACGCGCGCTCGAACGCCGCAACCTGGTGCTCGACAACCTCTACCGCGAAGGCCGAATCAGCCGGCCCGAGCGCGATGCCGCCATGCAGCTGCCGCTGGGCGTGCTGGAGCGGCCCATGGCCGCCACCAACCTCTACCCGGACTTCCTCGACCTGGTGCGGCGCCAGCTGCGCGACAGCTACCAGGCCGAGGACCTCAGCAGCCAGGGCCTGAAGATCTTCACCACGCTGGACCCGCGCGCGCAGAACGCCGCCGAGGCGGCGCTGGACTCGACCATCGCCCGCCTGCGCAAGCAGGGGCGCAGCCTGGACAAGCTGGAGGGCGTGGTGCTGGCGGCCGACCTGCGCAATGGCGAGCTGCGCGCCCTGCTCGGCGGCACCGGCACTTTCACCGGCTACAACCGCTCCATCGATGCCTCGCGCCAGGTTGGTTCGCTGCTCAAGCCGGCCATCTACCTGACCGCGCTGTCATCGGGGCAGTACACCTGGATGTCGCCGCTCGACGACGGCCCGGTCGAGGTGGTCAGCGACGCCGGCAAGGTCTGGCAGCCGCAGAACTATGACCAGCAGAGCCATGGCGTGGTGCCCCTGCGCACGGCGCTGGCGAATTCCTACAACCAGGCCGCAGTGCGCCTGGGCATGACGGTGGGTCTGCCGGCGGTCATCAACACCCTGCGCCAGCTCGGCGTGGAGGGCGACATGAAGCCCTATCCGTCGCTGCTGCTGGGGGCGCTGAACCAGACCCCCATGGATGTGCTGCAGCTCTACCAGGTCATGCTGTCCGGCGTGCGCGCGCCGCTGCAGAGCATCCGCGAGGTGGTGGACGCCAAGGGCAATGCGCTCCAGCGCTTCGACGGCGAGCGTCGCCAGGTCATCGACCCCGCCGATGCCTATGTCCTGCACTACGGCCTGCAGCAGGTCATGCGCCAGGGCACCGGGGCGTCGGCCTACCAGCGTCTGCCGGCCGCCATGGTGCTGGCGGGCAAGACCGGCACCACCAACGACCTGCGCGACAGCTGGTTCGCCGGCGCGGCTGGCGACCTGCTGGCGGTGGTCTGGCTGGGGCGTGACGACAACAAGCCGACCGGCCTGTCCGGCGGTAGCGGCGCGCTGCCGGTGTGGACCGATCTGATGGTGCGCCTGCAGCCGGCGGCAGCGGCGCCGGCCATGCCGCCATCCGTGGCCTGGGAGTGGCTGGACGCGGACACCGGGCGACTGAGCAACGAGACCTGCTCCGGCGGCGTGCAGGTGCCGGTCTCGGCAAAGGGGCGGCCGCAGGAGATGACCGCCTGCGCGGCGGGCGGCGTGCCCGCCTTCATCGACTCCGTGGTCGATGGCGTGATGAATCTGTTCCGCCGCCAGTGACCTGAATCAGTCGTCGGCAGTGACCGTTCCGGATTCGTCCGGGCGGCTTGCTTCGCTGGCGGCTGGGTTCTTCTCCGCCGGTGCCGGCAGCAGCCCTTCGGTGAGTTCGTCGGCCAGCCCCGGTGGCAGCGCGTCGGGCTCGGGCGGCAGTGCTTCTTCGCGGATGTCCTTGCCGAACACCAGGCGACCGTCGAAGGTCAGCGACAGCACCGACATTTCCAGAATGTTGCCCTTGCTGTCCGGGCCACGGAAACGCACCGGGAAATTCAGGTAGTCCGGCGCCAGCCAGATGTCGTAGCCGGTCTGCTGGCTGCCGTCGCGGTGGGTGCGCGAGCCGACCAGGTGCAGGGTGCGCAGCTCGCCGCCGGGCAGGCGCAGCCGGTCTTCCGACACCAGCCTGAGCACGATGTCGTAGACCGAGCTGCCGGTGGTCACGCGCAGGCGCTGCTCCTGCTTGCCTTCGTAGCTGACGGCCACGTGGTAGGGCAGGCTGGCCATGTCCTGCATTTCATCGCTGAGCGGGGTGGTGCGGCGGCTGTCGTCACGGCCGTGCACCAGCACGCCGCCGGCGCGGTCGAAGTCGGCGAACTGCTTGAGCGCATTGTTGAGCAGCAGCCGGTAGCGCTCCGGCCGCAGGCCTTCCGGCGAGACCCTGCCTTCGCTGCTGATCACCGCCTTGAATCCGAACTTGCTGGCCTCGTTGCGGATCACGTAGCGGTCGCCCTCCATCAGCCACTGCTGGCGCAGTTCCATGCGGAAGCCGTAGTAGTTGGCGCGCTGGATGGCCAGCACCGAGACCGGGAAGCTGGGCGGCAGCTCGACGGGGGGCTCCGGCTCATGCGCCGGGGCATCGGCGACTGCCGGCGTGCTGGCGTTGTCCGTCCCGGTGTCGGGTGTGGCTGCGGCTTCCGGTACCGGTGCGGGGGGCGCAGGTCTGGGTCTGGGCGGCGGTGGTTCCGCTGCGGGTGACGCCAGCCCGCCGGCCGGCAGCAGGGTCACCAAGGGGATCACCGGCGAAGCGGCCGGCGCAGGCTTCTGCAGCGCCAGCCGCACCCGCTTGACGGCCTCGGCCTCCTGCTGCTCGAGTACGTCGCCGGTGTCGTCGCCGGCCAGCGGCCAGCGCCATTCGATGTCGGCCAGCCACAGCAGGTGCAGGGCCGCGGACACGGCCACCGCCCAGAACAGCCGGCGCCGGGCTTTCATGGCTCAGCGCGTGGCGCGCAGGGCGCGTTCGGCGGCAGCGATCGTGTTGTCGATGTCTGCGGCCGTGTGGGCGATGGACACGAAACCGGCCTCGAAGGCCGATGGCGCCAGATACACGCCTTCCTCGAGCATGGCATGGAAGAAGCGCTGGAAGTGCGCGCTGTCACAGGCCATGGCATCGGCGTAGGACCAGACCGGCTTGTCGCTGAAGAAAAGGCCGAACATGCCGCCGACCTGATGCGTGGTGACGGGCACGCCGGCGGCGCGGCCGGCGGCCTCGAAGCCGTCGCAGAGCGCGCGGGCGCGTGCCGACAGCTGCTCGTGGAGCCCGGGCTGGCTGATCAGCGACAGCGTCTTCAGGCCGGCGCGCATGGCGATCGGATTCCCCGACAGCGTGCCGGCCTGGTACACCGGGCCCAGCGGCGCGATCTTCTCCATGATGTCGCGGCGGCCGCCGAAGGCGCCCACCGGCATGCCGCCGCCGATGACCTTGCCCAGCGTGGTCAGGTCCGGGCGCACGCCGTACAGCCCCTGGGCGCTCTCCAGGGCGACGCGGAAGCCGGTCATCACCTCGTCGAAGATCAGCACCGCGCCGCTGTCGTCGCAGACCTGCCGCAGCGCCTGCAGGAAACCGGGCACGGGCGGAATGCAGTTCATGTTGCCGGCCACCGGCTCCACGATCACGCAGGCGACCTCATGGCCGCGCTCGCGGAAGAAGGCCTCCACGGCCTCGATGTCGTTGTAGGGCAGGGTCACCGTATGCGCTGCCAGGCTCGCCGGCACGCCGGCCGAGCTGGGCACGCCCAGCGTCAGCGCGCCGGAGCCGGCCTTGACCAGCAGCGAATCGGAGTGGCCGTGGTAGCAGCCTTCGAATTTCACCAGCACATCGCGGCCGGTGTGGCCGCGCGCCAGGCGGATGGCGCTCATGGTGGCCTCGGTGCCGGAGCTGACCATGCGCACCAGGTCCATGGACGGCACCAGCCGTCGCACGGTGGCGGCCATCTCGACCTCGACCTCGGTCGGCGCGCCGAACGACAGGCCCAGCGTGGCGGCCTCCTGCACTTCGCGGATCACGTCGGGATGCGCGTGGCCGAGGATGGCCGGGCCCCAGGAGCAGACATAGTCGATGTAGCAGCGGTCGTCGGCGTCGAACAGATAGGCGCCGAGCGCGCGGGAGAAGAACACCGGGTTGCCGCCGACGCCGCGGAAGGCGCGCACGGGCGAGTTGACGCCGCCGGGAATGTGTTCGCAGGCGGCGGCGAAAAGGGCTTCGGAACGGTTGCTGCTCATGTCGTGCTGCTCATGGCTGGTGAATATGTCCGCGCCAGCGCTGCGGCTGCGGCGTGGATGTCGGCGGCCTGCCAGAGCGCGGCGATGACCGCCAGCGCGTCGGCGCCGGCGGCGGCGACCTGGCCGGCATTATCCGGGGTAATGCCGCCTATCGCCACCAGCGGCAGGGCGAAGCGGCGTCGCGCCTCGGCCAGCACCGGCAGCGGGCAGGTGCGCGCCTGCGGCTTGCTGGTCGAGGCGAACATGGCGCCGAAGGCCAGGTAGTCGGCACCGCCGTCGGCGGCCGCCTGCGCCAGCGCCAGGCTGTCGTGGCAGGTTATGCCGATCACCGCCTGTGCACCCAGCTGCGCGCGCGCGACCCGCAGCGTGGCGTCGCCCTGGCCCAGGTGCACGCCGTCGGCACGCACCGCGTGTGCCAGCGCGACATCGTCATTGACCAGGAACAGGGCACCGTGCCGGTGGCAGAGCTGGCGCAGCGCGCCGGCCTCGTCATGGCGGCGGGCATGGTCGGCGCTCTTGTCCCGGTACTGCACGATGCGCGCGCCGCCGAGCAGGGCCGCCTCGGTCGACACCAGCAGCCTGCCCTGCTGCAGCGCGGTGTCGGTGATGGCGTAGAGCCCGCGCAGCCGTTCAGGCATCGCGGTCTCCCGGGCCCGGAACGCGGCGCGGCAGCCACTGGCCGTCGGCGCGCGGGCGGTCGGCCTGTTCGAGCGCACGGCGCAGCAGGCGCTCGCTGGCGCGGATGGCGGCGTGCAGGTCCTGCCCGGCCGCCAGTCCGGCGGCGATCGCCGACGCCATGGTGCAGCCGGAGCCGTGGAACTCGCCCGGCAGGCGCGGCTGGCGTGTTTCCAGCGTCAGCCGGCCGTTTTCGTAGAGGCGGTTGACCAGTTCCTCGCCCGGCTCGTGGCCGCCTTTCAGCCAGATCGCACGGGCGCCGGCATCCGTCAGCACGCGGATGCCGGCGTCCAGGTCTTCGCAGGCGGCCAGCTGTCGCAGCTCGGGCGTGTTCGGGGTGATCAGCGTCATCGCCGGCATGGCCTGCAGCAGGGCCTGGCGCAGGTCTTCCATGGCGAGCGAGCCGCCGGAGTTTGCGGCCAGCACCGGGTCCATCACCACCGGCAGGTGGCGGTGCCCGGCCAGGCTGTCCTGCACGGCACGGATGGCTTCGGCCGATCCCAGCATGCCCAGCTTCACCGCGGCCACCGGCAGGTCGGCGAGCACGCGCGCGGCCTGCGCCTGCATGAAGGCGGGCGCCACCAGCTCGAAGCCGTAGACGCGGCTGCTGTCCTGGATGGTGAGCGCGGTGGCGACCACGGCGGCATGTCCGCCCAGTGCCGCGATGGCCTCGATATCGGCCTGCAGGCCGGCACCGCCGGAAGGATCGAGGCCGGAGAAGCAGAGCGTGACCGGGCGCATCAGAACGGCCTCACCACGACCAGCACGACGATGGCCACCAGCATCAGTACCGGCAGTTCGTTGAACACGCGGAAGAAACGCCCGCTGCGGCAGCAGCGCTCCTCGGCGAGCTGGCGGCGGTAGACGCCGCAGGCATGGTGGTAGCCGATCAGCAGCACGGCGAGGAACAGCTTGGCGTGCATCCAGCCCTGGGTCGCGTAGTAGGGCCAGCCCTCGACCAGCAGCCAGCCGCCGAGGATCACGGTGGCCAGCAGGGAAGGTGTCATGATGCCACGGTAGAGTTTGCGCTCCATGGTCGCGAAGCGTTCGCGCCCTGCGGCATCCGGCGTGTCAACGTGATAGACGAACAGTCGTGGCAGGTAGAACAGGCCGGCGAACCAGCACACCACCGCCACGATATGGAAGGCTTTCAGCCAGAGCATGGGTTTCTCCTCGCGAGGCCCGCAGTCTGCCAAGAACCGGGCGCTGCCGCCACTGCGGGGGTGGCGCGGCGGACAGTGCGTGCGGAATGGTTTGCCCCATCTCCGCGCTTTCCGGATAATCCTGAGTCATTCATCAGTCTGGACAACCCGAGGAGCAGGGTGTGATCAAGGTCGGTATTGTCGGCGGCACGGGCTACACCGGTGTCGAACTGCTGCGGTTGCTGGCTCAGCATCCGGATGTCGAGATCGCCGCGATCACCTCGCGCGGCGAGGCCGGGCAGCCGGTTTCCCAGATGTTCCCCAACCTGCGCGGCCGCGTCGACCTCGCCTTCAGCGAGCCGCGCGTCGATGTGCTGTCGGCCTGCGACGTGGTGTTCTACGCCACGCCCAACGGCATTGCCATGAAGCAGGTGCCGGAGCTGCTTGCCGCAGGCGTTCGCGTCGTCGACCTGGCGGCCGACTTCCGCCTCAAGAGCACGGATGACTGGCAGCAGTGGTACGGCATGCCGCACGCCTGCCCGGACCTGCTCGCCGAGGCCGTCTACGGTCTTCCCGAGGTCAACCGCGAAGCCATCCGCGGCGCCCGCCTAGTGGCCAACCCGGGCTGCTATCCGACCGCCGTCCAGCTCGGCTTCCTGCCGCTGCTGAAAGCGGGCATCGTCGATGCCGGCAGCCTGATCGCCGATGCCAAGTCCGGTGTCTCCGGCGCCGGTCGCAAGGCCGAGGTGCACAGCCTGCTCTGCGAAGCCAGCGAGAGCTTCAAGGCCTACGGTGTCGCCGGCCATCGTCATTTGCCGGAAATCCGCCAGGGGTTGCGCGGCATGACCGCCGCGCCGGTCGGCCTGACCTTCGTGCCGCACCTGACACCGATGATCCGCGGCATCCACGCCACGCTCTACGCGCGCCTGACCGGCGAAGTCGAGTCGCTGCAGGCGCTGTACGAGCAGACCTACGCCGGCGAACCCTTCGTCGATGTCATGCCGGCCGGCAGTCATCCCGAGACGCGCAGCGTGAAGGGCGCCAACACCTGCCGCATTTCCGTGTTCAGGCCGCAGGGCGCCGACACGGTGGTGGTGCTGTCGGTCATCGACAACCTGGTCAAGGGCGCGGCAGGACAAGCCGTGCAGAACATGAACCTGATGTTCGGACTCGATGAGCGGGCCGGCCTCGGACAGATCGCGTTGCTGCCCTGATGGCGCGCCGCAACCGGGTCCGGCGCCACCGCCTGCATGTGCTGCTGCCCAGCGAGGCGGGGCCGGTCGGCCGCTTCCTGACCAGCCGCGCCGGCGTGCTGCTGATCGCGCTGCTGGCGCTCGCAGCCGGTTTCCTGCTCGGCCGCGTCACCGACTCGGCGGCCGATGTGCGCGCCGAGCAGCAGGTGCGCGACATCAAGGCCGAGTTCTCCCGCAAGCTGCGCAACGAGCGCGAGAAGGCGGCGGTGAAGGCGAAGGAATACGTCATCATCGAAGAGGCATCGGCGAAGCTGCAGGTCGAGAACCAGGAGCTGCTCGCCAGCATGGCCGCGCTCGATGACCGTGTGGCCTTCTTCAAGCGCATGGCGTCGCCCAAGGCGGCGGCCATGCCGGTCGACATCGACCTGTTCGAGCTGCTGCCGGGCCCCGCCCCCGGCGTTGTGCGCTATCGACTGCTGATCACGCGCAACAACCCGTCCGGCGCGGTGCTGCAGGGCAGCGTGCGTGTCCGCCTGCAGGGTGCCGGCGGTCGGCACCAGGACATGACGCTCGACCAGCCCCGCATCCAGCTGCGCTACTACCAGCAGTTCAGCGGCGAGTGGGCCGTGCCTGCCGGCTTCACGCCGGAGCGGGTGGATATCCAGATCAAGGGCGGCAGCTCCACCGTGGAGCGCCGTTTCAAATGGGAAGTCAAGAATCGATAGGATGTGCGCAATGCTCAGCAGCAAGAAAAAGAANCGATATCGATGTGCCCAACGCCATCATCAACGGCACCGTGCGCGGCAATCTCACCTGCCTGCAGCATCTCGAGCTGGCTGCCGGTGCCCGCGTCTTCGGCACCGTCACCTACCAGAGCATGGAAATGATGCTGGGTGCCCAGGTCACCGGCAGCATGCAGCCGGTGGGTGGTGCCGAGCCGGCGACCCTGGCGTCCTGAGCTTGGCTTGGCCGGCGACTCCAGCGCCGGACTTCTCGGCCGCCTAACATAGGCGCATAATTGGCACATGCCCTGCCGAGTAGTGCTGGAAGGCGAGAGATGACTGACATGAATGCTGCCCTGATCCTGACTGACAAGGCTGCTGCCAAGGTGCGCAAGCTGCGTGACGGCGAGGAGAACCAGGACCTCAAGCTGCGCGTCTATATCACCGGCGGCGGCTGTGCCGGCTTTTCCTACGGCTTCACCTTCGACGAGGAGGAGAAGGAGGGTGACTCCCACTTCTCCAACGGTGACGTCACCATGCTGGTCGATCCCATGAGCTTCCAGTATCTGGTCGGCTCGGAGGTCGATTATGTCGAGGGGCTGAACGGCTCCCAGTTCGTCGTGCGCAACCCCAATGCGTCCTCTACCTGCGGTTGCGGCTCCTCGTTCTCCATCTGACGGTTTTGCCGGTGCCGTGTTCGCGGTGCCGGGGCCTGCCTCAGGGCAGCCTGATGCCCGTCCTGCCCGGATAATAGCCACCCAGTACCCGCGGGCCTGAGGCCCCGGTCACCGCCGGCAGGTTGCCGGGCAGGCCGAGCACGGTCTGGCGTGCCAGCCAGGCGAAGGCTGTTGCCTCCACCCAGGACGGATCCAGGCCGTGATCACCGGTGCTGGCCAGTCTCCAGCGCGGGAGCAGGGCGGCAAGTGCCGCTGTCAGCGCGCTGTTGTGTGCGCCGCCGCCGCAGAGCAGCAGTTTCCCGCCATCCGCGTGCCGGTCAAGGGCGTCAGCCACGCTGCGCGCGGTGAGGGCCAGCAGGGAAGCCTGCACCGTGACCGGCGGCAGATCGAAGTCCTGCAGCAGCGCGTCCAGCCAGTCCATGCCGAACTCTTCGCGGCCGGTGCTTTTCGGTGCCGTGCGTGCCAGGTAGGGATGCGCCAGCAGGCGTTCGAGCAGGGCGGCATCCGCGGTCGCGCTGGCGGCCCAGGCGCCGTCGCGGTCGAAGGCCTGGCCGGTGTGGCGCTGGCACCAGCCGTCGAGCAGCATGTTGGCCGGACCGGTGTCGTAGCCGGCGGCATCGCCATCCGGCGGCAGCAGCGTGATGTTGGCAATGCCGCCGAGGTTGAGCACGGCCACGTATTCCCCGGGGTGCGCGAACAGGGCCTGATGGAAGGCCGGCACCAGCGGTGCACCCTGGCCGCCTGCGGCCATGTCGCGGCGCCGGAAGTCCGCCACCACGGCGATGCCGGTGCGCTCGGCCAGGGTGTTGGGGTCGCCCAGCTGCAGCGTGAAGGGATGGGCGAGGTTGGGCCGATGGCGGACAGTCTGCCCGTGACTGCCGATGGCGCGGATGTCGCGAGGCTCGAGCCCGGCCTGGCGCAGCAGCGCGGTCACGGTGCCGGCGAACTGTTCCGCGACTTGCCGGTCCGCTTCCCCGGCGCGGTCCAGCTCGCGCTCGCCGCCTGCGCCGAGGGCCAGCAGTTCACGGCGCAGGCCGTCCGGCCAGGCATGGCTGATGCTGGCCAGCAGCTGCGGGCCGCCGGTGCCTGGAGTGTCGAAGTCTACGAGCACGGCGTCGATGGCATCCACGCTGGTTCCCGACATGATGCCGATGTACAACCCTGTCATCTCGAGCGGACTCCTCGCCGGCGGCTCGGTCGCCCCTGCGGCCCGGCCTGTTGCCGGCTAGCTTAACTGGCGATGCGGGCATGAAGCCATGTCGCGCAGGTGCTAGAATCGCGCGCTCGCAAACGAGGTGAACAGGCGTGATGACTCCCGAACAGCAACTGGCGCGCATCCAGCGCGGCACCGAAGAAATCATCCAGGTCGACGAACTGCTGGAGAAGCTGCGCAGCGGCAGGCCGCTCAGGGTCAAGGCCGGCTTCGATCCGACCGCGCCCGACCTGCATCTCGGGCATACCGTGCTGATCAACAAGCTCAAGGTGTTCCAGGATCTGGGCCACGAGGTCATCTTCCTGATCGGCGACTTCACCGGCATGATCGGCGACCCCACCGGCAAGAATGTCACCCGCAAGCCGCTGACCGCCGATCAGGTCGCGGCCAATGCCCGTACCTACGCCGAGCAGGTGTTCAAGATCCTCGATCCGCTGCGCACCCGCGTGGTTTTCAATTCCGAGTGGATGAACAACAAGTCGGCTGCCGACATGATCCAGCTCGCGGCGCAGTACACCGTGACCCGCATGATGGAGCGCGATGACTTCACCAAGCGCTTCGCGGCACAGCAGCCTATCGCCATCCACGAGTTCCTCTATCCGCTGCTGCAGGGCTACGACTCGGTGGCGCTGGAGGCGGATGTCGAGCTCGGCGGCACCGACCAGAAGTTCAACCTGCTCATGGGGCGCACGCTGCAGGGGCGCTACAACCAGCCGTCGCAGGTCTGCATCACTCTGCCGATCCTCGAGGGGCTGGATGGCGTGCAGAAGATGTCGAAGTCGCTGGGCAACTACGTCGGTGTCGCCGATGCGCCGGGCGAGATGTACCAGAAGCTGCTGTCGGTGCCCGACACGGTGCTCTGGCGCTACTTCGAGCTGCTCAGCTTCCGTTCTCCGGAAGAGGTTGCCGGCTTCCAGGCCGAAGTCGCCGCGGGTCGCAATCCGCAGGAGGTCAAGCGGCTGCTGGCGGAAGAGATCATCACCCGCTTCCATGGTTCCGAGGCGGCGGCTGGTGCCCACAAGGGCGCCGGCAACATCCTGCAGAAGGGCGAGATTCCGGATGATGTGCCGGAAGTGACCATCACGGCCGATGAAGGTGCCGACAGCCTGCATCTGGTGGCGGTGCTCAATCGCGCAGGCCTGACCAGGAATTCGGCGGCGGCGAAGGATGTCATCCAGCGCGCGGCGGTCTACATCGATGGTGCGCCGGCGGATGCCGGCTTCGTCATGCAGCGTGGCGCCACGCATGTCATCCAGTCCGGCAAGAAGGCTATCGCCAGGGTGACGCTGGCCTGAGGCCTGGTTTTGCACGCTTTTCGAGCGTTTCCGGCCGGTTTCGCCCGAAAAGTGAGCGAACGATGCGGAAACCG
>NZ_PTQZ01000060.1 GCF_002943415.1 Amnimonas aquatica
CGGAATCTATCATGGCATCTGCCGCGCGCTCATGCTTTTTGATGCTTTTTGGTTAAAAGTTGTAATTCCCTGTCAACCGAAACCCGCCAGTTATTTGCCGTTTCCTATCGACAAAGGTCGTACCGGATGACATACAATCCGCCGGTTTGTGCGCGGCCCTCATTCCGGGGGCGTGACTGGGAGGTCGCGACCCTGTCCGGGGTTCGCGGCAGCAAGACAAGAAAGAGGACGGACCATGCAGATTGGGATCCCCGCGGAAACTCTGGCTGGCGAGACGCGTGTCGCTGCAACACCGGAGACCGTGAAGAAGTTCGCAGCCCTGGGCTGTGAGGTGTTGGTGCAGGCTGGTGCCGGCCTGGCATCGAGCGCCACCGATGCGGCCTATGAGGCCGCCGGTGCCAAGGTGGTGGCCACCGCCGCCGATGCTCTGGCCAATGCCGATTTCGTGCTCAAGGTCGCGGCCCCGACCGCCGAAGAGGCCGCGCTGATGAAGCAGGGTGCCACTGTGCTGGCAGCCTTCGCGCCGCACGCCAACCCCCATTTCGACGCCTATGCCGCCAGGGGCCTGACCTGTGTGGCCATGGAGCTGATCCCGCGCATCACCCGCGCCCAGAGCTCGGACATCCTGTCGTCGCAGGCCAACCTGGCCGGCTACAAGGCCGTGCTGCTGGCTGCCAACGAATACGCCGGCCTGTTCCCCATGATGATGACCGCCGCCGGCACCATCAAGCCGGCCCGCATCGTGGTGCTGGGCGTCGGCGTCGCCGGCCTCCAGGCCATCGCCACCGGCAAGCGCCTCGGCGCCGTGGTGGAGGCTTCGGACCTGCGTCCGGCCGCCAAGGAGCAGGTCGAGTCGCTGGGTGGCCGCTGGCTGGACGTGCCGATGTCGGACGAAGAGAAGGCCAAGGCCCTCGGCACCGGCGGCTACGCCTGGCAGCCGTCGCCGGAGTACATCCGCGACCAGGCCGCCGTGGTCGACAAGGCCGTGTCGCAGGCCAACATCGTCATCACCACCGCGCAGATCCCGGGCCGCAAGGCGCCGGTGCTGGTGAAGGCCGAGACCGTGGCGAAAATGAAGCCGGGTTCGGTCATCATCGACATGGCCGTCGGCTCCGGCGGCAACGTGGAAGGTTCCGCCCCGGACCAGACCGTGGTCACGGAGAACGGCGTGCGCATCGTCGGCATCAGCAACATTCCGGCGCTGGTGGCCACCGAGGCCTCCGCGCTCTATGCCCGCAACCTGCTGAATTTCCTGGCGCCCATGCACGACAAGGAAAGCGGCCGCATTGTCCTCAATCGCGAAGATGACATGGTGAAGCCGACGCTGGTCGTCGACAGCGGCACCGTCATCTACAAGAAGCCGAACTGATCCCGGGAGTTCCGCAAATGGAAGAAGTCATCAACATCACCAGCCAGGTGACAGAAGTTGTCGAGCACGCCGCCGGCGTGCCGTTCGTCAGTGTCTTCACGATCTTCGTGCTGGCCATCTATGTCGGCTACTACGTGGTCTGGAGCGTCACCCCGGCGTTGCACACCCCGCTGATGGCCGTGACCAACGCCGTCTCCGGCATCATCGTGGTCGGCGCCATGCTGCAGGCCGTCACCTTCGACGGCCAGATCACCTTCACCACCGTTCTCGGCGCTGTCGCCGTTCTTCTGGCGAGCATCAACATCTTCGGCGGCTTCGCGGTCACCGAACGCATGCTCGACATGTTCAAGAAGAAGAAGTAAGGAGCCGATCCGATGGATTCTTTTGTCAACAGCATCGCGCAATACGCTGACTGGGCCTACCTGATCGGCGCTGTCCTGTTCATCCTGACCCTGCGTGGCCTGTCCGGTCCGAAGACCGCGATCATGGGCAACCGCTACGGCATGGCCGGCATGGCGCTGGCCATCGCCACCACGTTCTTCGTGGCCCCGAGCCCGGCCATCGGCCTGATCGTCGGCGCCATGGTGCTGGGTGCCGTCATCGGCATCTACCGTGCCCGCACGGTGCCGATGACGCAGATGCCGGAAACCGTCGCGCTGATGCACTCGCTGGTCGGCCTGGCCGCCGTGCTGATCGCCGTCGCCGCCGTCTACAACCCGGACTTCAGCAAGGACGGCATCCACCGCTTCGAGCTGTTCGTGGGCTGCTTCGTCGGTGCGGTGACCTTCACCGCCTCGGTGATCGCCTGGGGCAAGCTGTCCGCCAAGCTCGGCGCCAAGCCGCTCAAGGGCGTCTGGGTGAAGCCGGTGCAGGCCGCGCTGTTCCTGGCCATGGTCGGTTTCGGCATCGACTACTTCATCACCGAGTCGGTCGAGTCGTTCCTGATCATGACCGCCATCGCGCTGGTGTTCGGCTACTTCTGGATCGCGCCGATCGGCGGTGGCGACATGCCGGTCGTGGTGTCGCTGCTGAACTCGCTGTCGGGCTGGGCCGCCGCCGGCATCGGCTTCACGCTCAACAACTCGATGCTGATCATCGCCGGTTCGCTGGTGGGTTCGTCGGGCGCCATCCTCTCGTACATCATGTGCAAGGCCATGAACCGCTCGCTGCTGAACGTGCTGTTCGGCGGCTTCGGCTCGGCCGCTGCCGCTGCCGGTGGCGATGACGGCAAGGAAAAGAACTACAAGTCCGGTTCCGCCGAAGACGCCGCCTTCATGATGGCCAACGCCGATTCCGTGGTGATCGTGCCGGGTTACGGCCTGGCCCAGGCCCGTGCCCAGAACGCCGTCAAGGAACTGGCCACGGTGCTGAAGGCGCAGGGTGTCAACGTGCGCTACGCCATCCACCCGGTGGCCGGCCGCATGCCGGGTCACATGAACGTGCTGCTGGCCGAAGCCGACGTGCCCTACGAGGACGTCTGCGAAATGGAAGAGATCAACAGCGATTTCGCGTCCACCGACGTGGTGCTGGTGATCGGCGCCAACGACGTGGTCAACCCGGCCGCCAAGGATGACCCGAGCTCGCCGATCTACGGCATGCCGATCCTGGAAGCCCACCGTGCCCGCACCGTCATGGTGATCAAGCGCTCGATGGCCACCGGCTACGCCGGCCTGGACAACGACCTGTTCTACCTCGACAAGAGCATGATGGTCTTCGGCGACGCCAAGAAGGTGCTGGAAGACATGGTCAAGGGTGTGACGGGCGGCGGCCACTAAGGCTGGCTCGCTGTCAACCCCTACGAAGGGGCATTGGCCGAAAGACCAATGCCCCTTAATTTTTTCTCCGTTCTGAATCACGGAGGAAAGACATCATGAACAAGCTCCTCGCCGCATCCCTGATGACCTGCATGGCGGCGACCGCGCACGCCGAGCAGGCCGCTTCGCCCTGGTCCGGCCTGTTCGGCGCCGCCGCCAACATCGCCGCGCAGAAGGCCGGCCTGGGCAACAATGCCGCGGTGCAGCAGGCCGCTGCGGCCGCGGTCAATGCCAATGCCGGACTCGGCAATGATCCTGCGACCATCCAGCGCAACCTCGCGCTGGCGCTCGCCGCCCAGGCCCAGGCCAGCGGGCAGGCGCTGAATCCGGCACAGCAGAAGGCGCTCAGCGATGCGCTGGCGAGCAGTGGCGCGCAGTCGCTGACGCTGGCGCAGCAGCAGGCCCTGCTCAAGCAGGGCATGACGCCGCAGCAGGTCCAGGCACTGGCCCAGCTGCAGTCCATGAACGGTGCCCAGCTGCAGGCGCTGGCCCAGGCCCAGGTGAATTCGCTGACGCCCGAGCAGCGTCGGCAGTACGAGGCGGCCCAGGCACAGGCCATCGCCCAGGCACAGCTGCAGGCGCAGCAGGCGGCGGCAGGTCCCTGCCAGCCGGTGGCGCAATCGAAGAGCGGTGGCCTCGGCGGCATGTTCGGCAAGATGGCCGGCGGCATGCTGAAGTCCGGCCTGATTCCGGGTGTCAGCGCGGAAACGGCCAACGCCGCCGCGCAGCTGGCCGAGAACGCTGGTGCCATGGCGGACTGCGTGCCGGCAAACTGATCGCTCGCGCGTGGTCATGGACGGGCTGCCGGCTGTGCCGGCGGCCCGTTTCCTTTTCCGGCTCAGGTGCGCCGGCTGCGGCGCAGCATCATGGCCAGGCCGTTGCTGACCGCGAGCAGGCCCATGCTGGCGGTCACCGTGACCAGCGAGCCGTAGCCGGCGCAGTTGAGGCTGCTGCTTTCGCACAGGCCGGGCGGGGTGACGATGGGCTCGTCGGAGTACACGCAGGTGATGTAGAACGGCTTGCCCGGCTCTTCGGGGTAGCCGTGGTGCTTGCGCAGGCGCTTGCGCAGCCGGGCCAGCAGCGGGTCCTGCTCGGTGCGCGCGAGGTCGTCGACCTTCAGGCGCGCGGGGTCGATCTTGCCGCCGGCGGCGCCGCAGACCACCAGCACATTGCGGTGGCGGCGGGCGTGCAGCACCAGCGTCAGCTTGGCGCGGGCATCGTCGCAGCAGTCGAAGATCATGTCCGGCTGCGGGTTCAGGATGTCGCCGGCATTCTCCCGGGTCAGGAAGTCATCGACCACGGTCACCTGCGCGCGCGGGTTGATGTCGCGGATGCGTCCGGCCAGCACCTCGGCCTTGCCGCGGCCGAAATCCGGCGTCAGCGCCTGCAGCTGGCGGTTGACGTTGGAGGCGACCACCACGTCCATGTCGACCAGGGTGATGCGGCCGATGCCGTTGCGGGCCAGCGCCTCGACCACCCAGGAGCCGACGCCGCCGACACCGACCACCACCGCGTGCGCTTCGCCGAAGCGTGCCAGCGCGGCTTCGCCGTAGACGCGGCCGACACCGGCGAAGCGGCGGTCGCCGTCATCGTCAGGCTGGGCATCGTCGGGCTGGGCGGGCAGGGTGTTCACGGGCGGACTGGCTCTGGGCTGGCGGGGCGGACGCATTATACAGGCTGGCTGCGTCGCCGGTGACCCGGCAGGCCCCCCGCGGGCCCGGAGCGGAAAGCAGGCTCCGCTGCCGGGCCTGAGGTCTCAGGTGTCGTCGCGGGCCTCCGCCACCGGCGGTGCCATGAGCAGGTACATCACCGGTGTCACCAGGCGGGCCAGGAAGGTCGACGAGATCAGGCCGCCGATGATGACCCAGGCCAGCGGCGAGTACAGCGGCGAAGCCTGCACGGCCAGCGGCAGCAGGCCGCCGATGGCGGTCAGCGAGGTCAGCAGGATGGGCAGGAAACGGATTTCGCCGGCCTCCTGGATCGCCTCCAGCAACGGCCGTCCCTGTTGCCGGAGTTGGTTGGTGAAGTCGACCAGCAGGATGGAGTTCTTGATCTCGATGCCGATCAGCGCGATGAAGCCGATCATGGCGGTGAACGAGATCGACTGTCCGGCCAGGAACAGCGCCACCAGCCCGCCCATGATGCCGAGCGGAATCACCCCGGCCACGATCGCGGTGCTCTTGAAGCTGCCGAACTCCAGGATGAGCACGGCGAGGATGCCGAAGATGGCCACCAGCGCCGCCGTCTCGATGCCGCCGAAGCTCTCCTGGCGCGCCTCCACCTGGCCGCCGATCTTGTAGTGGTAGCCGGCCGGCCAGGCCATGGTTTCGAGCTTCTCCACCACCGCGGCGGTGACCTTCTCGGTGTTGTAGCCGTCCACCGTGTAGGCGGTGACCGTGACCGCGCGCT
Source organism: Amnimonas aquatica (assembly GCF_002943415.1). Classification (GTDB taxonomy): domain Bacteria; phylum Pseudomonadota; class Gammaproteobacteria; order Pseudomonadales; family Moraxellaceae; genus Perlucidibaca; species Perlucidibaca aquatica_A. The sequence continues at coordinate 5,593 of NZ_PTQZ01000060.1, forward strand.
GGCGCTGGTAGCGCGGAATCTTGTTGGGCGCCGACGACAGCTGCGGGCTGGCGATCTGGCTCAGCGGCAGGGCGGCGCCGCTGGCGGTGGCGAGATGGATCTGCGCCAGGCTGTCGAGGCGGGCGTGGCCGTCCTGCAGCGGCAGGCGCAGGCGGATGTCGAACTCGTCGCCATCGGCCTCGCGGAACTTGCCTATGCTCTCGCCGGCGATGGCCAGGCGCACGGTGCGGTCGACCTCCTGGGTGCTGATGCCGTACAGCGAGGCCTTGGTGGTGTCGAGGCCGAGGTCGAGGTCGGTGCGCTGCAGGCGCACCGGGTTGACCACGTCGCGGGTGCCGGCCTGCTGCTTGATCAGGTCTTCGACCTGTCCGGCGAGGTCGCGCAGGCTGTCGATCTCCGGCCCGAGGATGCGGATGGCGATGGGTGCGTCGATGGGCGGGCCGTTCTCGAACGGCTTGACGATGATGCGCGCCGCCGGATAGTCGGCGAACTCGCGGCGCAGGCGCTGGTAGAACGCCGGCGTTTTCACGCTGTCGTATTCGTGCAGGGTCACGAACAGGTCACCGATGTTGGAGCGTGTCTCCTTGGGGAAGACGTTGTAGAAAATGCGCGGGTTGCCACGTCCGCTGTTGGCGAACACGGTCTTCACCTCGGGCGAATCAAGGAGGATGCGCTCGACATGGCGCACGGCGCGGTCGGTCTCCTCCAGCGCGCTGCCATCCGGCGTCTCCACGCTGATCAGCACCTGCGGCACGTCGGCGTTGGGGAACAGGCTGACGCCCAGGCCCGGCACCAGCAGCAGCGTGGCCAGGAAGCCGGCGCCGGCCAGCCCGAGGGTCTTGCGCGGGTGCGTCAGCGCCCATTTCAGCAACGGCCGGTAGACCGTGTGGATGCCGCGCATCACCGCCTGCAGCAGGCGGTTGCCTTCCGGGTGCTCGTTGCTGGACAGCCAGCGGCTGGCCAGGAAGGGAATGATGGTGAACGACACCAGCAGCGAGGCCAGCACGGTGAAGGTCACCGCTGCCGGCAGCGAGCGGATGAACTTGCCGGCGCCCTCGGGCAGGAAGAACAGCGGCAGGAAGGCGAACAGCAGGGTGGCGGTGCAGCCGAGCACGGCGAGGTAGATCTGCTTCGTGGCCAGGATGGCCGCCTGCGTGCGGCTGTAGCCCATGCGCAGGAAGCGCGCGATGTTCTCGGTGACCACGATGGAGTCATCCACCAGCAGACCGAGCGCGAGCACGAAGCCGGCGATGGAGAGCTGGTTGAGCGAGAAGCCGCTGAAATAGAGCATGGCCATGCCCATGGCCATGGACAGCGGAATCGACACCATGACCACGCCGGCGGCGCGCAGGCCCAGCGGCAGCAGGGTGAACAGCACCAGCCCGATGGCGATGACGAAATCGGTGGCCAGGCGGCCGAGGCGGTGATCGACGTTGGTCGACTGGTCGAAGCCGACCTCCAGGCGGTAGTCCGGCGACAGTCCTGCGCGGAAGCGCTCGACTTCCTGCATCAGGCCGTCGCGCACCTTGAAGATGTTCTGGTTGTCCTTCTGGTTGACGGTGATGAAGATGGCCTGCCGGCCCTGATAGCGGGTGCGGTGCGACTCCTCGGCGTAGTCCCAGCGCACTTCGGCGACATCCTTCAGGCGCAGCACGCGCTGGCCGCTGCTGGCGATCACGGTGTCGCGGATCTCGTCCAGCGACTTGTAGCTGCCGGTGGTGCGGATGTTGAAGCGGCGCGCGCCGGCCTCGATGGCCCCGCCCGGGATGTTGGCGTTCTCGCCCTGGAGGATCTGCGCCACCCGGCTCGCCGGCACCTGGTACTGCGCCAGCCGTGCCAGGTTCAGCGAGATCTGGATCTCCGGTTCGGCCAGGCCCCAGATGTCGACGTCGCGCACGCCGGCGACCTGCTCCAGGCGGTCCTGCAGGTCCTCGGCGAGGTCGCGCATGGCGCGCGGCGAGCCGTTGGGGCCCACCAGCGCCATCTGCAGGATATTCACCAGGCCCGGACTGGCCTTGATGATCTCCAGCGAATGCAGGCCCGAGGGCAGCTGCGGCCGCATGGCGTTGATTTCGCGCAGGGCCTCGTCGTATTTCTTCTCGGCGTCCTTGCTCCAGTCGAATTCGGCGCTGACCACCGCCAGGCCGTCCTCGCTGATGCTGAGGATCTTCTTCACGTCATCGATGCGGTTGATGGCGTCTTCCAGCGGGTCGGCCACCAGCTTTTCCATGTCCGCCGGGTCGGCGCCGGGGTAGACCGCGACCACCGTGACCACGGGAATGGGGAAGGTCGGGTCTTCGCCGCGCGGAATGTTCTGCCAGGTGTGCCAGCCCAGCGCGGTCATGAGGAAGAACATCACCAGCGTGAACTGGAAGTTGCGTACGGAAAAGGCGGCCAGGCGCATGGTGGGCTCCGGTCAGGGGCAGGGCGGGCGGGGTCAGGGCAGGATGCGCACGGGCTCGCCCGGGCTCAGCCAGGCCGCGCCTTCGCTGACCACGCGCTCGCCGGCTTCCAGGCCGGCGAGGACCTCGATGCGCTCGTCCTGCAGGCGGCCGACCCGGACCTGGCGCAGCACGGTCTTGTCGTCCTTGCCGATGACATAGAGCGACGCCTGCTCGCCGTGGCCCTCGAGGATGGCGCCGACCGGCACGGTGAGCGCGCTGCCGGCCGCTTGCCGGCGCGCGATGCGGGCTTCGCCGACCTGGCCGGCGATGTAGCGCAGGCCTTCGATCGGCGGCAGGCTCAGGGTGGCGCTGACGGTGCCGGTGCGCGGGTCGCTGGCGGCGCC
>NZ_PTQZ01000061.1 GCF_002943415.1 Amnimonas aquatica
AAGGCCGTGCTGCCCTCGGATCACGACACCTTCTCGTGGGCCGTGCTGGCCGGCGCTTCGCTGCCCACAGGCAGCCGTCACTTCACGCAGGATCACACACAGCTCTTTGCCGGCATCACCACCGCATTCGCGCTCAGCGACACCCAGGGCGTGGCCCTGTACTACAACGTCAGCCACGACAGCGACGCCAGCAGCTTCACCTTCTCGCCCAGCTGGAGCTACCAGGTCAGCGAACGGCTGGGAGCCTATGTCGAAGCCGGCTACACCGCGAGCAGCGGGCCTGACGATGATGACTACGTCGCTGGCGGCGGCCTGGTCTACATGCTGACGCCGCGCATCCAGGCGGATCTGTACGGCCTGCGCGGCCTGGGTTCGCGCAGCACCGACCTGCAGGCCGGCCTGGGCATCTCCGTGTTTTTCGACTGAGTATCCGCCGACGCGCAACCGCCTGGCGGACGCGCCCGCGCCTCAGTCCTCGCGCAGGAAACGCCCCAGTTCGCGCGCGAAACGCAGCGGCTCGTCCTTCAGCGGCACGTGGCCGGAGTGCTCGAAGCGCACCACCCGCGAGCGCGGATGGTGCTCGGCGATCAGGCGCTGGCCGGCCTCCGCGTAGAGCGGCGAATGCGCGCCCAGCATGACCGTGACCGGCACCGTGCAGGCGGCCAGCGCCGGCCGGTAGTCATGACCGCCGGACAGGTAGGCCGGCAGATAGCGACGCAGATGCCCGAGGTCGCTGAACGGCACCGGCATGCGCCCCAGCAGCGCCGCCGGCAGCCGGAACACCACGCGCAGTGCGCTGTGCAGCCCGGCGCCGCCGGCCATTTCCGCCAGCACCGGCGCCAGGCGATCACCCACGGCCTGGCGCACCGGAGCGGGCAGCTCGGCGAGGCGGCGGCAGTCCGGATGCTCGCCGACCAGCGCCAGCACCTCGCGCATGCGGGCGAACATCTCGTCCTGGCGCGCGCCGAACAGGCCGTGCGGCCAGCCCGGGCGGTTGCCGATGCAGGGTGACTGATCGATGTGCAGATAGCGCCGCACCGGACCGAAGCCATCCAGCGACAGCAGGTGCAGGGCCGTGGTGGCACCGAGCGAGATGCCGCCCAGCGTCAGGTCGCGCAGACCGAGTCCGGCGATGACATCCTGCACATCCTCGGCGTGAGCCCGGAAGATGTCACCGGGCTTGAACGGCACGTCGGCGGAGGCGCCGGCGCCGCGCAGGTCGGGCAGGATGAAGCGGTGGCGGTGCAGATGCGGCAGGACGAACGGCAGCCAGTGCGCGCCGCTCATGCCGAGGCCGTGCAGCAGCAGCACCGGACGGCCACGGCCGATGACGCGGACAGACAGCGACTGTCCGTCGCGCACCGGCACCATGACCATGCGGCTTACTTCATCCGCTTGCTGCTGAGCGACACCAGCTTCTGGTAGGTCGACGGCAGCAGGCGCACCATGAGGTCGAGGACCTTGGCGTCGGTACCGACCAGCACGCGGCGCTGGTTCTTCTCGACACCGCGGATGATGATCTCGGCAGCCTTGTCGGCGGTGGTGGTGAACAGCTTCTCGAACTTCTCGGTGCTGTCGGTGCTCAGGCCCAGCTTGGTGACCGACTGATCCATGCGCGCGGCACGGGCGATGTTGGTCTTGATGCCGCCCGGGTGCACGCTGGTGGCGCTGACGTTCACGCCTTCCATTTCCAGCTCCTGGCGCAGGGCTTCGGTGAAGCCGCGCACGGCGAACTTGGAGGCGTTGTAGGCGCTCTGCGACGGCACCGCGAACAGGCCGAAGACGCTGGAGGTGTTGATGACATGACCTTCGCCTGCGTCCTTGAGGTAGGGCAGGAAGGCCTTGGTGCCGTGCACCACGCCCCAGAAGTTGATGTTCATGATCCATTCCAGATCTTCGTAGCTGCCGCCGTCGATGGCGCTGCCCAGCGCGACGCCGGCGTTGTTGAAGATCAGGTTGATCTTGCCGTGGTCACGCGCGACCTGCTCGGCCCAGGCGAACACTGCCGCCTTGTCGGCGACATCGAGCTTCTGCGCGGTGACCTTGATGCCGGTACCGTCGAGCAGCTTCACGGTCTCGGCCAGGCCGGCTTCGTTGATGTCGCTGAGCGCAACGTGGCAGCCGCGGCTGGCCAGCAGCACGGCGAGAGAGCGACCCATGCCCGAACCGGCACCGGTGATGGCAGCGACCTTGTTCCTGAAATCTTTCATCGTGTTTTGCCTGCAATGTTGACATCGAACGCTGGCAGAGTATGTGTGACAACGATTGTTGTCAACAAGCATTCGACGGCCGGCAGATCAGGCCGCCCGGATGCCGCCGAGCATCTGGTTTTGCAGGCCTGAGGCTGCGCGTCAATCCTGAGGCGGGCGCCCGACCAGTCGTATCGAGGCGCAGGGCCCGGCGGGCGGGAAAACTGTAGCGCAGCGTGTTTTCCCGCCCGCCGGGCCCTGCACCGTCAAAGACTGGCCGCCAGCTCGGCACCCTCGCGGATGGCGCGTCGCGCGTCGAGCTCGCCGGCGAACTTGGCGCCGCCGATGACGTGGTAGCGCTTGTCGGTGATCTTGCCGTCCTTGTCGCGCGGGATCAGGTCGGTGACCGACTCCTGGCCGGCGCAGAGGATGACGTGATCGACATCGAGGATGCGGGTCTCGTTCTCGCCGATGCGCACGTGCAGGCCGAGGTCATCGACCTTCAGGTACTCGCACTCCGCCAGCATCTTCACGCCATACTGGCCGAGCAGGGCCTTGTGCGCCCAGCCCGTGGTCTTGCCCGGGCCAGCGCCCATCTTCTTCTGGCCCGGCTTGCGCTGCAGCAGGGTGATGTCGCGCTGGGCGTGGCGGCGCTCGGGCGCGGTCAGGCCGCCCGGCTCGCTGACGGTGAAGTCGATGCCCCAGTGGCTGGCCCAGGTCTCCACCGACTGGTTGTGCTCTTCCAGCAGATAGGCGCAGGTGTCGACACCGATGCCGCCGGAGCCGATCACCGCCACGCTGTGGCCGACCTCGACCTCGCCGCGCAGCACCTGCGGATAGCTCAGCACCTTCGGGTGGTCGATGCCCGGGAAGCGCGGAATGCGCGGCTTCACGCCGGTGGCGATGACCACTTCATCGAAGTTCGCCAGCGTGTCGTGGCTGACGCGGGCATTGAGCTGCACCTTGACGCCGGTGCGCACCAGCTCGTGGCGATAGAAGCGGATGGTCTCCTGGAACTCTTCCTTGCCCGGCACATTGGCGGCCATGTTGAACTGGCCGCCAATGTCGGCGGCGGCCTCGAACAGGGTCACGTCATGGCCGCGGCCGGCGGCCACGGTGGCAGCGGTGAGGCCGGCCATGCCGCCGCCGATGACGGCGATCTTCTTGGCCTTGCGCACCTTCGGGTAGACCAGCTCGGTCTCGTAGCCGGCGCGCGGGTTGACCAGGCAGGTCACGCGCTTGTTCGAGAACGCCAGGTCGAGGCAGCCCTGGTTGCAGCCGATGCAGGTGTTGATGGCCTCGGGAATGCCGGCGGCGGTCTTGTTGACGAAATCCGGGTCGGCCAGCAGCGGGCGCGCCATGGAGATCAGGTCGGCATCGCCGCTGGCGACGATGTCTTCGCAGACTTCCGGCGTGTTGATGCGGTTGGACGCCATGACCGGAATGCCGACCTCCTTCCCGATGCGCGCGGTCACGCTGCGGAAGGCCGCGCGCGGCACCTGGGTGGCGATGGTCGGCACCCGGGCCTCGTGCCAGCCGATGCCGGTGTTGAGGATGGTCACGCCCGCCGCCTCCAGCGCCTTGGCGATGGTGACGATCTCGTCCCAGGTGTTGCCGCCCGGCACCAGGTCGATCAGCGACAGGCGGTAGCAGATGATGAAGTTCGGGCCCACGGCCTCACGCACCGCCTTCACGATCTCGACCGGGAAGCGCATGCGGTTCTCCACCGGACCGCCCCAGCGGTCCTGGCGCTGGTTCACGCGCGGACAGATGAACTGGTTGAGCAGATAGCCCTCCGAGCCCATGATCTCGATGCCGTCGTAGCCGGCCAGCTGCGCCAGGCGCGCGGTGTGGGCGTAGTCGCCGATGGTCTCGAGGATCAGCGCGTCGCTCATTTCGCGCGGCTTGAACGGATTGATCGCGGATTTGATCGACGACGCCGANCCGAGGTCACGCGGCGATGATTGATGACATCGCCGTAGTGGTTGAGCGTGCCCGCCAGCGGCTTCAGCCAAGCGCGGCGGTTCATGGCGATGCCGCCGGTGATCATGAGCGCGGTGCCGCCACGGGCGCGCTCCTCGAAATAGGCGGCGAGCTTGCCGTAATCCCAGAAGCGGTCTTCCAGGCCGGAGTGCATGGAGCCCATGACAATGCGGTTCTTGAGCTTGGTGAAGCCCAGGTCCAGCGGAGCGAGCATGTGGTTGAAGGCGGTCATGGCCGGTGGTCCTCGTCAGCGTCTCGTCAGAATGACTGGAACGCGCTAATATTAACACCGTTAAGATATAAGGATTCGGGATGATGTCAAGCCCTCAGGAAAAGCAGGGGTATCACCACGGCGACCTGCGCCGCAGCCTGATCGACACCGGCCTGCTGCTGGTGCGCGAGATCGGCATCGATGCCCTCAGCCTGCGCAAGCTCGCCGAGCGAGTGGGTGTGTCGACGCCGGCGCTCTACCACCATTTCCGCAACAAGCAGGACCTGCTCTACGCCCTCGGCGAAGCCAGCATCCAGGAGTTCGAGGCCGTGCTGCGGCCGACCCTGGGCGACGACAGCACGCTGGAGGACTTCGCCCTCGCCTACGTCGGCTTCGCGCGCAACAACCCCGAGCTCTACGAGCTCATGCTCGGCCGCACCACCTGGCGCGGCGATCACCCGGCGCCGTTCCACCGCGCCGCGCGCCAGAGCGTGCGCCTGATGGGCCAGCGCCTGCTCAGCCTGCAGCAGCAGGGACACCTGCCGGCCGACGTCAACGTGCTGCGCCTCACCCAGGTCGGCTGGGCCACCCTGCACGGCCTCTGCCGCATGTACAACGACGGCCTCGCCTTCACCCCGGAAACGGTGGAGGAGATCGCCCGCTACGCCGTTCAGCTGATCCGCCAGACGCTGACCAGCCGCTGAGCGCCGGCCGCACGGGAAACCGACAAACGGCCACAAGTTTTTCCGCCGGCTGCCGATATACGGACGAACACCGTCCGGACAGCCGCCATGCCCAGCCGCAGCGAACATGCGCCAGAACACGCCCCCGATGCCGGGAGCGAGGCGCTGCTGCGCCGCCAGGTCGCGCTCTTCGAGCAGGCCCTGCAGACCGGCCCCGGCGCCGGTGACAGCACCGACCAGCAGCTCAACCGCGCCTACAGCCGCATCAGCGGCCTCTACGGGGTGATGCCCGGCCTGCTGCTGGTGGTCGATGCCCGCGGCCTGATCCGCCACGCCAACGAGCAGGCCGGGCTCATGCTCGGCATACAGTGCCGAGCCTTGCCGGGCCGGGCGCTGTCGGAGCTGCTGCCCGACAGTCCGCGCCTGCTGGCCACGCTCCAGGATGGTGACGGCAGCCTGCGCTGCGAGACCGAATTCCGCCAGTACGACGGCGAGTCGCTGCCGGTGCTGCTCTCCGCCGGCCGCGAAGACGGCGGAGATGGCTCGGCGCAGTACGTGCTGGTCGGCCTCGACCTGCGCGAGCAGCGCCAGCGCGAGCTGGCCCTGCGCCAGGCGCAGAAGCTGGAGGCCATGGGCAGCCTCGCCGCCGGCATCGCGCACGAGATCAACACCCCGCTGCAGTACATCGGCGACAACCTGGGCTTCATCGACGACAGCGTCCGCGCCCTGCTCGACCTCATGCAGGCCTGCTCGCAGCTGCCCGAGACGCCGGACGCCGAGGCCCTGCTGACGCTGCGCGAACGCCTGCGCGCCACCGATCCGGCATTCACCGCCGCGCAGCTGCCGCAGGCCCTGGAGCGCAGTCGCGAGGGCATCCGCCGGGTCAGCCGCATTGTCGACAGCCTGCGCGGATTCACCCACCGCAGCACCGCCGCCGCGCCGGTGCGGCTGGACGAGCTGGTCGGCGCCGCGCTGGAGATCTGTCGCCACGAATACAAGTACGTCGCCGACATCGTGCTGGCGCTGCCAGCGCTGCCGCCCGTGCCGGGCCGCCACGACCACCTGCTGCAGGTGCTGATCAACCTGCTCACCAACGCCGCGCACGCCATCCGCGAACGCTTCGGCGACGACGCCCGCGGGCGGATAGGCATCACCGGCAGCCTGTGCGAAGACGGCCGGGTCAGGCTCGACATCAGCGACAACGGCTGCGGCATTCCGGCCGACATCGCGCACCGCATCTTCGACCCCTTCTTTACCACCAAGGCGATGGGCCAGGGCACCGGACAGGGCCTGGCCATCAGCCGCGCAATCATCGTCGAGCAGCACCAGGGCAGCCTGGACTGGACGCCCGGCGACGACGGCGGCGCGTGCTTCAGCATCACCCTGCCCTGCGAGAGCGATCCACCATGAACCAGCCCGAACGTGCTGCCGACACCCTGCCGCAGATCCTCTGCATAGACGATGACAGCGATGTGCTGGCCGGCCTCGCGCTGTCGCTGCGCGGCCTCGGCGAGATACACACCGCCAGCGGCGGCAGCGAGGCGCTGGCGCTGGCCGACGGCCTCGACCGGCTGGCCGTGGTGCTCTGCGACATGCGCATGCCCGGCATGACCGGCGACCAGGTGCTGGCGGCGTTCAACGCCCGCCACCCGCTGGCGGTGCGTCTGCTGCTGACCGGCTACAGCGACACTGCCGCCGCCATCCGCGCCATCAATGACGGACGCATCTTCCGCTTCCTCGGCAAGCCCTGCCCGCGCGAGCAGCTGCAGCAGGCACTGCGCGAGGCGCTGGCGCAGCACACGCTGCTGCGCACCGAGCAGGAGCTGCTGGAGCAGACCGTGCGCGGCTGCACCCAGGCCCTGGTGGATGCCCTGTGCATCGCCAGCCCGGCCACCTACGGGCGCGCCGACCGCCTGCGCGACCTGCTGCGCCGGGTCAGCGAGCGCTCGCGCCTGCAGGCCGGCTGGGCCACCGAGATGGCCGCCATGCTGGCCAACCTGGGCCTGGTCGGCCTGCGCCAGTCGCTGCAGGAGAAGGTGCTGTTCGACCTGCCGCTGGAGGCCGGCGAGGCCGAGGAGATCCGCCATGCCCAGCAGCGCTCGTTCGCCCTGCTCCAGCGCATTCCGCGCCTGGACCCGGTGCTACGGCTGATCTGCCTGACCGAGCCGGCGCTCGCCGACGCCATGCGCATCAGCCCCGAGGATGCCGAGGCGCTGGCGCCGCAGGCGCACCTGATCCGGATCATCCGCCAGTATGTGCGCCACGAGTCATCGGGCATGCCGACGCTGCAGAGCCTGGAGGCGCTGCGGGGCGAGTTTCCCGGCAGCGCGCCGCTGATCGCGGCACTGCGCGACGTGCTCGGCGAGCAGGCGGACGTGGATCGGGTGATCGAACTGCCGCTGGACATGCTCGGCGACGGCATGGTGCTGGCGCGCGCCATCCACACCCAGCACGGTCTGCTGTTCGCGCCTGCCGGCTACCAGGTGCGCCAGGGCTTCAAGCGCCGCCTGCTGGACGCCTGCCCGCACCTGCGGCGCGAGCGCATCGCGGTGATCATTCCGCCGGAGGCCGGCGGGCACATCCACCACCAGTTGCTGACCGAGGGCTGAGGCGGCGCGGGCTGGGCGATGCCGACCGGGCTTGCTACACTCCGCGCTCGCCGGCGCAACGCCGGCGCGACGATCCGGAACGGCCTCCGCCGCCCGGCCGCTACGGGCCTGTAGCTCAGTCGGTTAGAGCAGAGGACTCATAATCCTTTGGTCCTGGGTTCAAGTCCCAGCGGGCCCACCAAATATGCAATACAAAACAACAGGTTATACGGGATCAGAAAAGCGCCTTTCAAGGGAGTGTCCACAAAGTGTCCATCGAAGAAAAGAGAGCGCAGGAACTCGAACGGATGGCTCAGGATGTCTTGGGGAAGGATGCTGAACGTTGGCTTGAAGAGCCTCACCCCGTCCTGGCCGGCAAGACCCCGCGCGATGACGCAGAGCAGGCCATAGAGATCCTGCAACGAATCCGCCACGGAATTTTTGCGTAAGCTCAGCGACCTTTTCTGAAAGGCCAGACGTACGCCGGCCAGAAAACTATCTTGCGCAGTGACTCCATCAGCGGAGGCCAGTCCTGATCATCCGGCAGGCCTGCCCGCTCTTTCCTGACCAGCTCGGCCATGTGGTTGTATGCGAAGAACAGACTGCCGGCTGTGATGTAGACACAGACCAGTCGAGTCATCAGATCGTGATCCAAAAACTTGCCCTCCAAAAGGGCACGATTGGCCAGAAACGAGAACCTAGTGTCATCACCAGT
>NZ_PTQZ01000062.1 GCF_002943415.1 Amnimonas aquatica
CTCGCCTGACATCAAGCGTGCAATGCCTGAAGGAGTCACCATAGCGTCTACCATGACATCAACCAGCTTAGACGCCAGCATCATGCCAAAGGCGGCAAATCCGTCAGCATGCTGAGACGACGACATCTCATCCATCAGGCGCTCATTGAATTGTTCCTTGAGGTTGGTACGCAGGACGGGGAAGTCGACGCGCTCCGCCAAGGCCTCTTTGTCGCGCTCCTTCAGCGCCCCTTTGATCTGGTGGATCGTTAGAAACGGACCCGCCACTACATAGCCGATCACTAAAACAAGAACCCCCACAACAGCCCAGATACCCTTCTTCACGAGACAGCTCCTTGCCATAGCCTTCGCTCGAGCATGCCATGCTTTTTATCAAATGAGGGTTGTGAATCAAGCCGGGTTTCGTGGAGGCCGTTTCGTTTAAGTCAGGCCGCCATGGCCTGACCTGCTTGCTGCCGGTAGAAGTTTGCCTCAGCTTCTGCCGGCGGGATATCACCCAGTGGCTCCATCAGACGCTTGGTGTTGTACCAGTGAACCCACCGCAATGTCGCCATCTCGACCGCNCGGCCAGTGCATTGTCATAGCTGTCGCCCTTGCTGCCCACCGAAGGCTCGATACCGGCCTCGGCCAAACGCTCCGTATAGCTGATGGAGACATATTGGCTGCCCCTGTCGCTGTGATGAATCAGATCGCCTGAACGGTCGAAGCGACGGGCATGCAAGGCCTGCTCCAGCGCATCCTACGTATCGCCAATCAGTTGACCACAGTTTGCCAATCTTACTGACCTCGCTTTTTCATTGACACTGACCACAGCCGCCGCAGGATTTGACCAGTTTGGGTCAGAATTTGTAGGGTCAGTTGCCCCCTACAGTCGGCAGCCTAATGGTAAATCGTGTCATCCCTTCTTGAGAGCTGACTTCAATGCTTCCTTGATGGGCCATCACGATGGAGCGCGTGATGGCTAGTCCGAGTCCGACCCCTTCTTCTGTACGCTGACGCGCGCCATCTACTCGATAGAAGCGCTCGAACAAATGCGGTAGATGCTGTTCGGGAATGGTGTCGCCCGTATTCTGGACGGTGAGGCAGGCGTCGTGTTCCTGAGTGGAAATAACCACACTGATGACCGTATCCGGGTAGGCATGGCGCACAGCATTGGACACCAGGTTGCTGATCACACGGCGCAACATCAGAGCATCTCCCATGACCACCGCCTGCCCACTGGCTTGCAGGATGAGGGACTTGTCGGCGGCCAGGGCCTCATAGAACTCCAGCACGGCCGTGACTTCGCTGGCCAGTTGCACGGCTTCCCGATGAGGCATGATCAGGCCGTTGTCGGCCTTGGCCAGGAACAACATGTCGCTGATCATGCGCGCCAGACGCTCGAACTCCTCCAGATTGGAGTACAGCACCTCGCGGTAGTCCTCATCCGAGCGCGGCTTGGACAGCAGCACCTGCGTCTGCGTCATGAGGTTGTTGACTGGAGTCCGCAGCTCGTGTGCCAGATCCGAGGAAAAAGCCGAGAGACGGTCCAGGGAGTCGCTCAGGCGATCCAGCATGGCGTTGAAGGCGCTGGCCAGCGTCTCCAGCTCCACCGGCACGGTCGTCGTGGACAGCCGATCCTGCAGATGCCTGGCGGAGATGCCTTCGGCGACCACGGCCATACGCTGCAGCGGCATCAGGCCACGTCGGACGGCCAGCCAGCCCAGCGCGACCATGAGCACCAGCCCACCGACACCGATCAGGAACAGCTCGCGCTCGAAAGCGCGGAGGAAGACTTCATGATGCAAGGTGTTGATGGCGATGCCTACACGCCAGCGATGCTCAGGTCCCGCCACATCGACCACGGCCAGTCGGTAGTCATGTTCGCCATCCGACCAGGCTTGCAAAGTCGCGCCTGGGGTCACTGTCTGCAGCGCTGCCAGCGGCAGCCCATCGTGACCTGACGCGAATACCTCCTGGCCATGGTCATCCTGCACCCGCACCACCAGATCATGGTGTCCGACCAGCGCACTGGCGAGTTGCCGGCGTATGCGCGCCTCGTCGCTTTCGGTAGCCGGACTCAACAGGATGTTGCTGATCAATTCCAGCTTGCCGGACACGGCCGCCCGGTCTTGCTCGGCAAAATGCCGATTGACCGATACCTGAATCACCAGCCCCATGACCACAAACACCAGCGCGGCCAGCAGCGTGAAGAGCATGCTGGTGCGCGCGGTGATGGAGTCAGGTAGCAGACGCATCATCTGCAGGAGCCTCCAGTACATAGCCCATGCCCCGAAGCGTGTTGATCAGCTTGGTGTCGAAACCGGTATCGACCTTGGTGCGCAGACGTTTGATGGCCACTTCGACCACGTTGGTGTCACTGTCGAAGTTCATATCCCAGACCTGGGAGGCGATCAGAGAGCGTGGCAGCACTTCGCCTTGGCGGCGCATCAGCAGCTCCAGCAGCGCGAACTCCTTGGCGGTGAGGTCGATGCGGCGACCAGCCCGGATGGCGCGGCGGCGCAGCAGGTCCAGCTCCAGATCGGCGACTTTGAGCGTGTCGGTGTCACGCGAGCGACCACGGCGCAGCAGGGTGCGCACACGGGCCAGCAGCTCGGCAAACGCAAAGGGTTTGACGAGATAGTCGTCAGCACCCAGCTCAAGACCCTTGACGCGATCCTCCACCTGGTCGCGTGCGGTGAGAAAAAGCACCGGCATCGACAGCCCCGCCTTGCGGATACCTGCCAGCACCTGCCAACCCGTGATCTCGGACAGCATGACATCAAGGATGACCAGATCGTAGTCACCCGTCAGCGCCTGGTGATGCCCGCTCAGGCCGTCGGTCACCCAATCGGTGCTATAGCCCGCCTCGGTGAGTCCCTTTTTGAGGTACTCGCCGGTCTTGGCCTCATCTTCAACCAGCAGGATTTTCACATCCGCCCCCTCTCTGCAGCTTGCTCTGATGGAACACTAGCGGGTTTGCGCAAGATTAAGTCAGGCTGACAAAAATGTAATCTTGAGGTCAGGTTGCTGTCCTGATGTCAGTCGCATGATGACCCCATCAAATGTTCGTGATGGGGTTATGCATGCCGTCGTTCATGTCGTCTCAGACCAAGCCATCCGGCGCTTCAGCGCGGGGTCGCCATGGCATGCGTCTGCTGCCGGCTGGGATCGTGCTGGTGCTGGCAGGTTGCGCCTCTCTGCCTGCTGACCGTGGACTGGCGAACGTCAACGAGCTGGTCAAGGCACGAGATCCTGGCCTGGCAGCCAAGCCCACCAGCATGCGGGCGCAAGACAAGGATCTGAACCAGCAGGTCGATACCTTGTTGGCGCAGCCGCTGACGGCGGAGCGTGCGGTTGGCGTGGCCTTGCTGCGCAACCCCAGGGTACGTCTGGAGTATGCCCGGCTGGGTCTAAACCAGGCGGACTGGGTGGAGGCCAGCCGATTATCCAATCCGGTCTTGTCGTTTTCAGCCATGAACTCCAACGTCAGCGGCGATGCGACCAAGCTGGGCTACGGCCTGGCGCAGAACTTCACCGATCTTCTGTTTATCCGCAGCCGCAGTCGGCTGGCAAAAGCCGAGCTGATTCGCCTGCAGGCTGAGACCGCCCTGTCTTTGCAGGAGCTGGCTGCGGACGTGAACGAGGCCTATTTCGAGGCTGTTGGCAGCGCCCAGATCGCGCAGATGCGCACTGTCATTGCCAAGGCCACTCGTACCTCTGCGGACCTCGCCAAACGTTTTCATGACGCCGGCAACATCAATGCGCTGGAACTGGCACGCGAACAGGCGGCGGCTGAGCAGGCCGAGCTGGATCAGGAGGCCGCGCAGGCTGAAGCGGAGTCGGCGCGAGTGACGCTCAATACCTTGATTGGGCTCGCCACCAACAAGTCGTGGCAACTGGATGCACGTCTTCCGTTGCCGGTGTCGGATGAGTCATCGGCACAGGAGCTGATTGATCTTGGCTTGAAGCAGCGCCTTGATTTGGTCGCCGAACGTATGCGAGTCGAGCGCTCGGATGATGTTCTGGGTCTGGCCAAGACGCTGCGCTGGATACCTTTCCTGGAAGTCGGCATTGCCGGAGAGCGTGACTCTGACCGCTCCCGCTCACTCGGCCCGACCGTTGCGCTGGAGCTGCCGCTGTTTGGCAAGTCGGGCAGTGGTGTTCTGCGCGCAGAAGCCTTGCAGGAGCAGTCCAGGGCCAATGTCGCCCTGCTTGAGGGCGAGGTTGCCAACGGCATTTCCAAAGCCTATGCGCGTATGGTTTCCGCCCGGACACGTGTCCTGCGCCATCAGCGCGGGCTCATCCCGCAGCGCGAGGCCATCGTGGCCCGGACGCAGGAGCTGCAGAACTACATGATCGTGGGGCAGTTCGAGCTGCTGCTGGCCAAGCGTGAGGAATACAACGCTTACGAGGGCTACCTGGCGGCCTTGCGCGATTACTGGAAGTCGCGCGTGGATCTGGCCCGGGCGGTGGGCGGTGCGTTGCCCAGCGACACCCACATCGGCGAGCTCAGCATCAGTCCAATCATGCTGCCGGAGGCTGCCTCTGCCGGTACGGGGCATGCTGGTCACAACATGCCGGCGATGGAAGGCATGGACCACAGCCAGGATGGCGCCTCTGCGCCACTGAATCAGCCTGCCATGACCAGTCATGACATGAGCAACATGGGCGAGATGAGTGGCATGGACCACAGCGGAATGACCGGCATGGAGGCTACGGACTCAACCGTAACTCCTGCACCTGAAGCAGCACCCACGACATCGCCTCACCAAGGTCATTGAAAACCTCTTCACAACGACGGAATCCTAAGGAGCTACATCATGAAAATCGCATACCGCACCACCCTCATTGCCGGGCTGCTGCTGGCTGCCCAGAGCGCTTTTGCTCATGATCCCGCCATGCATGCGGCTGAAGCGGCGGCGGCCAAGGCCGGTCCGAACTGTGCCGCCATGGCCAAAATGGACATGGCGAAGATGGACATGAATGACCCGGTCATGAAGGCCATGCACATGAAGTGCATGAACACGAAGAAGCCGGCTGACGGGAAGGCGGTACCCATGGACCACAGCACGATGCAGGGCATGGACCATAGCAAGATGCCCGGCATGAGCGACAGCACATCGAAGGCACCTGCTGACAAGGCGGCGCCGATGGATCACAGCACGATGAAAGGTATGGACAGCAACACGCCTGGCATGAGCCATGGCATGACGATGCCGGAGCACGGAGGTCACTAATGCTTTCTCGACGCGATTTGCTGCAGTGGGTTGGTGTGGGCGGCGTCGGCCTGCTGGCTGGGGCTGCACGTAATGCCTCAGCCCAGCCCATGAGCCATGACATGTCCAGCATGCCGGGTATGGCAGGCATGGAAGGTATGCAAGGCATGCAGATGCCCAGTGCACCTGCTGTTGCCAGCCCCGCCAAGGTCAAGCGGCACCCGCAAGGCTATCTGCCGGTACGCACGCTCAATGGTTGGACGCTGCCCTACAAAATGAATGGCGGGGTCAAGGAGTTCCACCTGGTCGCCGAGGAGATCGAGCACGAATTCGCGCCGGGCTCACGAGCGAAGTGCTGGGGTTATAACGGCACCACGCCAGGCCCGACCATCGAGGTGGTCGAGGGTGACCGCGTGCGCATCTTCGTGACCAATCGACTCGGCGAGCCCACCAGTGTGCATTGGCATGGCATTGATCTGCCGTCCGGTTTCGATGGCGTGGCAGGCCTCAACCAGCCCGCCATTGGCGTTGGCGAAACCTATGTCTACGAGTTCACGCTCAGGCAGCATGGCACTCACATGTACCACCCGCATGCGGACGAGATGACCCAGATGGCCTTCGGCATGATGGGCCTGTTCATCATCCACCCCAAGGCGGGCGAAGAGGTGCCCGTGGATAGGGACTACGCCTTCCTGTTGCACAACTGGGCGTTGCATCCTGGCACCTATCGGCCAGACCCCTCCGTGATGCAGGATTTCGACCTTTGGTCTTTCAACAGCAAAGTCTTCCCGGCGATTGATCCCCTGGTCATGCGGACCGGCGAGCGTATGCGTATTCGTATAGGCAACCTGTCGATGTGGAACCATCCCATTCATCTGCACAGCAATCCCTTCTGGGTCACCGGCAGTGATGCGGGGCGCTGGCCAAAGGCCCAATGGCGCAGAGAAGTGACCGAGATCGTCGGCGTGGGCCAGATGCGCGATATCGAGTTTGTGGCCACCGAGCCGGGTGACTGGGCACTGCACTGTCACATGGCTCACCACACCATGGGCCCGATGGGGCATGGGATACCCAACCCGGCCGGGGTCGATCAGTCCGGCGTCGAGGCCGAGATTCGCAAGATGCTACCGGGTTATGGCGCGATGGGGCGCAATGGCATGAGCGAGCACAGCGGTCACGTCGCCATGGGCCTCAAGGGGCCGGAGAACACACTGCCGATGATGGCGGGCGAAGGACAGTTTGGTCCCATCGAAATGGGTGGAATGTTCACCGTGGTCAAGGTGCGCGATGACCAGCGGACCAATGACTTCACTGACCCCGGCTGGTATCGCTACCCCAAGGACAAGATTGCCCGGCGTGTCAGCAAGAGTCCCGACTTTGGTCAGCCCACGCGCCGCAATCCCTATGGCGCACCCGCCCGGAAACCATCTACCGCACCGGAGAGCATGCCCGATATGCCGGGCATGGATCACTCAAGCCATGGCGGCTGAACCAAGAGTTGACTCATGAAAACGCTGAAGATCTTGCTGGGACTGGGCGCGCTGGGTGCGCTTGCAGGGCTGGGCTTTCTCTACTCTGGCATCTACTCCATGGGGGCAGATGACGAACACACCAAGCCGGTTTATTGGGCGCTGGAGACCTTGCGTGAGCGTTCGATTGCCGTGCGCAGCAAAGACATTGCCGTACCGCCTCTCGATGACCCTCAGATGCTGCTCAGTGGGGGCGCAGACTACAATGACATGTGCGCGGGCTGCCATCTCAAGCCCGGCGTGAAAAGCTCTGACATGGCCATGGGTTTGTATCCGCAGCCGCCTAATCTGGCGAAGGGTGCCGCTGAGCATGGCCATGAAGGTGATGATCATGGCGATGCGGCAGCCAGTGCTGCCCGCCAGTTCTGGATCATCAAGCATGGCATCAAAGCCTCTGGCATGCCGGCCTGGGGCAAAACCCATTATGATGCCAGGATCTGGGCCATGGTGGCCTTCCTGCAGAAGTTGCCGCAGCTTGATGAGACCCAGTATCAGATTTTGACAGCCCGCGCGGAACCCATGACCGGTCACGCAGGGCATACCGAGGAAGGCATGGCACCATGAGTCGATCACGCAACACATTCTGGGCCATCGGTCTGCTGGCTCTGGTCTTCGCGGGTCTGGGTGCTCTCAGCCTGCTTTCTGACCAGGCTCCCCAGCCAATTGCCCAAGCGGCGGCTGACACCATCGTGGTTCATAAAAGCCCGACCTGCGGATGCTGTGGCAAGTGGGTGGACCACCTCAAGGCCGAGGGCTTTGCTGTCGAGGTCCATGACGAAGGGGACATGAATGCCGTCAAGTCGCGCCTGGGCATCCCGGCGCGCCTGGCGTCTTGCCATACCGCCACGGTCGGTGGCTACCTGATCGAAGGGCATGTCGCGGCAGCGGACATCAAACGACTGCTGCAGGAAAAGCCCAAGGCTCAGGGCCTGGCTGTGCCCGGCATGCCGGTGGGATCACCGGGTATGGAGGTGGGAGATCAACGCATGCCCTACGAGACCCTGCTCTTCAGCGGCGAGGAGACCACAACCTATGCTCGCCATGGTGACGTGCAGTGAGCACTTGGCGTGTGATCGGACTCGGCCGTGGCCACCTTGAAGCAGCTGCAAGAGCTGACAGGGGCCGAGAAAAACGACCTGGTCTTCCCCGGCACTCGGAACTACTGGCGCCCGATTTCTGAGAATACGATCAACAAGGCTTTGCGCGTCATGGGCTACGGCACGGACGAGCTATGCGGGCATGGCTTTCGTACGATGGCCTGTGGCGCGTTGATTCAATCCGGCTTGTGGCAAGAAGACGCTGTCGAACGCCAGATGAGCCATAAAGAGAGAAATAGCGTACGCCTGGCCTACTCCCACGCTGCCGAGTTCCTTCAAGAGCGTCGACTGATGATGCAATGGTGGGCGGACTACCTAGACGCGAACCGCCTGGAGCACGTGACACCGTTCGACTATGCACACACAGAGCTCGGAGCCGAAGAGCACGCAGGCACGGTCGTGGCGATCAAGCGCAGCCCC
>NZ_PTQZ01000063.1 GCF_002943415.1 Amnimonas aquatica
CTGACGTCAACCTTTACACTGAACAATGATAAGGTCATGTGTACAGGGCGGTACGCACATAAAACCAAAACATCCGCGTCCGGAGGCCACATGACCACGACCACACTGCAAACCGCGACCCCCTGGGTGGACGGCAAGCGCTACCTCTGGCTGCTCAGCCCGCTGCTCCCTCTCCTCGGCCTCTTCATCCTCGCCGTGTACCAGTACACCGGCTGGGGCATCGCCGCCTGGGGCGGCCCGCTGCTGGTCTACGCCATCATTCCGCTGCTCGACTGGCTGATCGGCACCGACCAGAACAACCCGCCTGAATCGGCCGTCGCCCAGCTCGAGGATGACAAGTACTACCGCTTCATCGTCTACGCCTACATTCCCTCGCAGTTCATCCTGACCGTCTGGGGCGCCTGGCTGGTGGCCACGCACGACATGCCGGCCTGGCACTGGATCGGCCTGGTGCTGAGCGTGGGCGCGGTCAACGGCATCGCCATCAACACCGGCCACGAGCTGTCGCACAAGCGTGATGCCGTGGGCCGCTGGATGGCCAAGCTGACGCTGGCGCCGGTCGCCTACGGCCACTTCTTCACCGAGCACGTGCGCGGCCACCACAAGAACGTCGCCACCCCGGAAGATCCGGCCAGCTCGAAGATGGGCGAGTCGTTCTGGGCCTTCCTGCCGCGCACCATGATCGGCAGCGTGGTCTCGGCCTGGCATATCGAGAAGGAACGCCTGGCCCGCCAGGGCAAGGGCGTCTGGACCCTGCAGAACGACAACCTGCAGGCCTGGGCGCTGACCGTGGTGTTCTTCGGCGGCCTCACCGCCTGGCTGGGCTGGGCCGCCCTGCCCTGGCTGCTGCTGCAGGCCTTCTACGGCGCCTCGCTGCTGGAAGTGATCAACTACATCGAGCACTACGGCCTGCTGCGCCAGAAAGGCAAGGACGGCCGCTACGTGCGCTGCTCGCCCGAGCACTCCTGGAACAGCAACCAGATCGTCACCAACCTGTTCCTGTACCAGCTGCAGCGCCACTCCGACCATCATGCGCACCCGACCCGCAGCTTCCAGGCCCTGCGTCACTTCGAGGAAAGCCCGCAGCTGCCGTCCGGCTACGCCTCCATGCTGATTCCGGCCTACATTCCGCCGCTGTGGTTCCGCCAGATGGATCCGCTGGTCGCGGCCCACTACAAGGGCGACCTGAGCCTGGCCAACATCCTGCCGTCCAAGCGCGAGAAGATCCTCGCCTCGGCGCTGAACCGCGCGCAGACCTTCAACCACGCGGTGGATGGTCCGATCCCGGCCGGCGCCCCGGCGCATGCCCAGACCGACGGCACCGCGCGCTACCAGTGCTCCGACTGCGGCTACATCTACGACGAACGCAAGGGCTGCCCGCAGGAAGGCTTCCCGCCGGGCACGCGCTGGACGCTGATTCCGGACAGCTGGCCCTGCCCGGACTGCGCCGTGCGCGAGAAGGTCGACTTCGTGGCGCTGAAGGACTGACTCACCACCCCGCCGGCATGATCATCCGGCCAGAAAAAGCCCCGCTGATGCGGGGCTTTTTCTTGGGCGACGCCGAGCCGGCGGCGCGTCGATGTCGCTCCTGCGGCCCTCAGAGGCCGAGCGGCGCCAGGTCGAGGCGACCGTCATCGGCCAGCCCCGGGCACCAGGCATAGGCGCCGTTGATCGGCCGGGTGAAGCGGAACAGGCCGTCGACCAGGCCGTCCTCGGCACCGCTCATGCGGCGGAGCTGGGCCTCGAAGGCGTACAGCGAGCAGCCGAAGGCCACGAAGTAGAAACCGACATGGTGGCCGGCGATCCACGGCATGGAGCGGCGCAGCACGAAGGCCTCGGGCTCGAAGTCCTCCTGCGCCGTACGCTTCACGTGCGCGGTCTCGGGCGCATCGTCCAGCTCCTCGTTGTCGCTGCGACGACGGCCGATGGCGTGGTCCTGCGCTTCGCCGCCCATGGCATCGAAGGCGTCCATGTCGTGCAGCCACTGCTGCACCGCGACATAGCTGGAGCCGGCCAGATGCGGATCGCCGGCCGCCGCGGCGGCCTCGGCGCTGACGATGGCGGCGGCCATGGCGGCGTCATCCTGCGGGTTCTCGGTGCCGTCCTCGTAGCCGGTGAGATCGCGGCCGGTGTCGTGCTTGAAGGCATCGACGCTGTTCTGGCGCACCAGGGCCGGAGCCAGCAGCTGCGTCAGCCGGCGCTCGCGCTGCATCAGCTCGCCGCGATCGCTGCCGCGCAGCCAGAGCCAGAGCGCGAACGGCTGCGCGGGAATCTCCACCAGCGATCCCGGCACCACCGGACCCGGCGTCAGGCCCGGCAGGACACGGCCCAGGGCCTCGAACAGGGGCTGGCCGAAGCCGGCGACCGTGGCCAGGCCATCGACCTCGTCACGCAGGTCGCGGAGCGCGTCAGCCAGCCGGCCGGTGTCGCCACCCAGCTGGAAGCTGATGAAGCGGGCCTGGGCAGGCAGTGCCGCGAGAATGCCGGGCTGGGGTGTCGTCATGTGCTGCAATCCACATCAGGTTCATGGGTTTGGCGTATTTATGCCATAAAAAAAGCCGCCCGCCGGTGTGCGGCGGGCGGCTTTTTGCCAGGGTGCGGCTGACTGGCCAAGTATTCACCAGCCGGCCGGCACCCTGATCGCGGCTCAGCCGCGCGCGGCCTTGAGCTTCAGGCGGGCGGCGTGCAGCAGCGGCTCGGTGTAGCCGCTGGGCTGCTGGCAGCCGTCGAAGACCAGGTCGCAGGCAGCCTTGAAGGCGATGCCGTCGAAGCCCGGAGCCATGGCGGTGTAGAGCGGATCGCTGGCGTTCTGCTGATCCACCACCACGGCCATGCGCTTGAGCACCTCGAGCACCTGCTCCTGCGACACCACGCCGTGGCGCAGCCAGTTGGCGATGTGCTGGCTGGAGATGCGCAGCGTGGCGCGGTCTTCCATGAGGCCGACGTTGTTGATGTCCGGCACCTTGGAGCAGCCGACGCCGAGGTCGACCCAGCGCACCACGTAGCCGAGGATGCCCTGGCAGTTGTTTTCCAGCTCGGCCAGCTTCTCGGCCTCGCTCCAGTTGGTGCTGGCGGCCAGCGGCGGGTTGAGGATGGTGTCCACCGGATCGGTGGCGGCCGTCTTCAGCTCGTTCTGGCGCGCCCACACGTTGACCTTGTGGTAGTGCAGCGCGTGCAGCACGGCACCGGTCGGGCTCGGCACCCAGGCGCAGTTGGCGCCGGCGTTCGGGTGCGCCAGCTTGGTGGCCAGCATTTCCTTCATTTCGTCCGGCTTCGGCCACATGCCCTTGCCGATCTGGGCCTTGCCCTGCAGGCCGCAGGCCAGACCGATGGACACGTTGCGGCGCTCGTAGGCGGCGATCCATTCCTGCTTCTTCACGTCGTCCTTGCGCACGACCGGGCCGGCTTCCATGGAGGTGTGGATCTCGTCGCCGGTGCGGTCCATGAAGCCGGTGTTGATGAAGATGGTGCGCTCGGCGGCCTGGCGGATGCACTCCTTCAGGTTCACCGAAGTGCGGCGCTCTTCGTCCATGATGCCGATCTTCAGGGTGTTCTTCGCCAGGCCGACGGCGGCCTCGGCGGCGGCGAACAGCTCGACCGCGAACGCCACTTCCTCCGGACCGTGCATCTTCGGCTTCACGATGTAGGTGGAGCCGGCGCGCGAGTTGACCAGGCGGATGCTCTTGTCGGTCAGGCCGCGCCTGGTGATCAGCGCGGTCACCAGGGCATCCATGATGCCTTCGAACACTTCCTGGCCGTTCAGGCGCACGGCCGGGTTGGTCATGAGGTGGCCGACGTTGCGCAGCAGCATCATGGAGCGGCCGTGCAGGGCGAACTCCTGGCCCTGGGCATTCTTGTAGACGCGGTCAGGATTCATCTTGCGAGTCAGTGACTTGCCGCCCTTTTCGAAGGTCTCTTCGAGGGTGCCGGTGACCAGGCCCAGCCAGTTGCGGTAGCCCTCGACCTTCTCTTCGGCGTCGACGGCGGCCACGGAATCTTCCAGGTCCTGGATGGTGGTCACGGCGGCTTCCAGCAGCAGGTCCTTGACGTGGGCGCTGTCATCCTTGCCCACGTGGTGGCTGGCGTCGACCTGGATTTCCACGTGCAGGCCGTTGTTCTTCAGCAGCACGCCGGTCGGCGCGGCGGCATCGCCGGTGTAGCCGGCGAACTGGTCCGGGCTGGCGAGGCCGGACTTGCCGCCATCCTTCAGGGTGACGGCGAGCTGGCCGCCTTCGATGGCGTACAGGGTGGCGTCCGCGTGCGAGCCCGAGGCCAGCGGGAAGGTCTCGTTCAGGAAGTTGCGCGCGAAGGCGATGACCTTGGCGCCGCGGGCCGGGTTGTAGCCCTTGCCCTTCTCGGCGCCGCCTTCCTCGGAGATCACGTCGAAGCCGTAGAGGGCGTCGTACAGCGAGCCCCAGCGGGCATTGGCGGCGTTCAGCGCGTAACGGGCGTTGCGCACCGGCACCACCAGCTGCGGGCCGGCCAGCGTCGCCAGCTCTTCATCCACATTCTCGGTGGTGATGCTGAAATCCGCACCTTCTTCAACGAGATAGCCGATTTCCTTGAGGAAGGACTTGTAGGCAGCGCGGTCGAAGCCGGGGTTGGCGCGGTGCCAGGCGTCGATCTTCGCCTGCAGCTCGTCGCGCTTGGCCAGCAGGGCCTGGTTGCGCGGCGTCAGTTTCGCCACGACCTGCTCGAACTGCGCCCAGAAGTCGGCGGCTTCGACACCCGAACCGGGAATGACTTCCAGGTTGATCAGGTCGTACAGGGATTGGGCGATATCGAGTCCGCCGTGCTGGATGCGCTGCTCAGTCATGTCCATCAACCTCAGAGAGACGTGGGGTGGTGAAGACGACGCCGCGAACGCGGCATCGCCCTTTATAAGAAGGCCGGTATTCTAGCGAAAACTTCCGGTCAGGTCATTCCCGGTCGCGCCGCAGACGCGCATTGCGCCGCGCCCGCAGGTCCAGCCCATCGTCAGCCTGTGCCTCCAGCGCGCTGACCTGTCGCGCCACGTAGACGATGAGCTGGCGCAGCCAGCGGTGCGCGGGGCTGTGGTGCAGCAGCGGGCCCCAGGCCATCTTCAGCTCGAACTCGGGGATGTGGAACGGCGGGTCCTTGATCACCAGCTGCGGATGGCTGCCCTGCAGCATGGCGATGCGCGACGGCAGCGTGGCGATCAGATCGGCCTTGTGCGCCACCAGCGCCGGCATCTGGTAGTGGCGGGTGTAGACGCTGATGCGGCGACGCTGGCCGATGCGCTCCAGCGCGGCGTCGATCTGCCCGAGCCGGCTCCGGTCCGGGTCCATGCCGACACCGACACCCATGCCGGTCTTGGACACCCAGATGTGCTGGGCGTCGAGGTAGGTCTTGAGGTTGAAGCGCAGCGCCGCCGGATTGCCGCGGTTGATCAGGCAGGAGAAGCTGTCGCTCCACAGCGTGACCTGGTGAAAAGTCTGCGGTATCTCGTTGAAACGGTTGATGGCGAGGTCGACCTTGCCCTGCTCGATGTCCTGCACGCTGACATCCGACGGGGTCAGGCAGTCGAGCACCACGTCCGGCGCCTCCGAGCGCAGCGCCTTCACCAGCGCCGGCATCAGCGTGGCCTCGGCGTAGTCCGAGACCATGATGCGGAACACGCGGTTCGAGCTCAGCGGCCGGAACTCCTGCTTCGGCTCCATCATCTGGTTCAGCGAGCCGAGGATCTCGCGCAGGCGCGGCTGCAGCTCCAGCGCGCGCTCGGTCGGCGTCATGCCCGAGCTGGAGCGGATCAGCAGCGGGTCGTTGAAGAGGTCGCGCAGGCGGCGCAGGCCGTTCGACAGCGCCGGCTGGGTGATGCCGAGCTGCTCGGCGGCGCGCGTCACGTTCTTCTCGCGCAGCAGCACATCGAGATAGACCAGCAGGTTGAGATCGACGCGCTCGAGATTCATGGAGCAAATACCGAAAATAAAAACTATAAATTGTGAAAATTATGCCATGAACCCGTAGACTGCGCCCACGGTCAAGGCACCTTCATATGCTTTGCAGCAGGGCTGCTTTGGCTTTCACACCTCCAGCAACAGGAAAACGTCATCATGACTACGTACCGTTCCGCGCTTGAACACGTCCGCGCCGTGAAGGCCAAGCTGGGTGGCACCTGGGGTGCCATTCACCCGGAAGACGCTGCCCGCATGATCGTGCAGAACCGCTTCCGCACCGGCCTCGACATCGCCAAGTACACCGCCGGCATCCTGCGCCGCGACATGGCCGCCTACGACGCCGACAACAGCAAGTACACCCAGTCGCTGGGCTGCTGGCACGGCTTCATCGCCCAGCAGAAGATGATCGCCAACAAGAAGTACTTCGGCACCACCGAACGCCGCTACATCTACCTGTCCGGCTGGATGGTCGCCGCCCTGCGCTCGGACTTCGGCCCGCTGCCCGACCAGTCCATGCACGAGAAGACCTCGGTGCCGGCCCTGATCGAAGAAATCTACACCTTCCTGCGCCAGGCTGACGCCCGCGAACTGAACGACCTGTTCCGCGCCCTGCAGAAGGCCGAAGACGCTGGCGACGCCGCCAAGGTCAAGGAAATCGAAGCCAAGATCGACGGCTTCGAAACCCACGTGGTGCCCATCATCGCTGACATCGACGCCGGTTTCGGCAACGAAGAGGCCACCTACCTGCTGACCAAGAAGATGATCGAAGCTGGCGCCGCCGCCATCCAGATCGAAAACCAGGTCTCCGACGCCAAGCAGTGCGGTCACCAGGCCGGCAAGGTCACCGTGCCGCACGAAGACTTCCTGTCGAAGATCAACGCCGTGCGTCTGGCCTTCCTGGAACTCGGCATCGACGAAGGTGTCATCGTGGCCCGTACCGACTCGGAAGGTGCCGACCTGACCCAGAAGATCCCGGTCTCCAAGCAGAAGGGCGACATCGCCTCGCAGTACATCAGCTACCTGGACACCCAGGAAATCGACATCAGCGAAGCCGCTGACGACGAAATCCTGATCAAGCGCGACGGCAAGCTGCACCGCCCGACCCGTCTGGCTTCCGGCCTGTACCAGTTCCGCGAAGGCACCCAGATCGACCGCGTCGTGCTGGACTGCGTGACCTCGCTGCAGAACGGTGCCGACATGCTGTGGATCGAAACGCCGACCCCGAACGTCGCCGAAATCGCCCACATGGTCAACCGTGTGAAGGAAGTCATCCCGAACGCCAAGCTGGTCTACAACAACAGCCCGTCGTTCAACTGGACCCTGAACTTCCGTCAGCAGGCCTACGACCGCTGGGTGAAGGAAGGCAAGGACGTGTCGGCCTACGACCGCGCCAAGCTGATGGACGTCAAGTACGACGGCACCGAGCTGGCCAACGACGCCGACGAGAAGGTCCGCACCTTCCAGGCCGACGCGGCCCGCGAAGCCGGCGTGTTCCACCACCTGATCACGCTGCCGACCTACCACACCGCCGCGCTGTCGACGCACGAACTGGCCAAGGGCTACTTCGGCGAGCTGGGCATGCTGGCCTACGTGGCCGGTGTGCAGCGCAAGGAAATCCGTGAAGGCATCGCCTGCGTCAAGCACCAGGCCATGGCCGGCTCGGACATCGGCGACGACCACAAGGAAATCTTCTCCGGCGACAACGCCCTGAAGGCCGGTGGCACCGCCAACACCATGGGTCAGTTCGGCTGATAAGCCGCCTGATTCCGGTGGAAAGAACCCGCGCGCAAGCGCGGGTTTTTTTATGCCTGTCTTTCCGGAAAACCAGGCCCACGCGCCCCGCCCACCCCCGGCCCGGCCCCGGTCACCCGGAACCGGCGGCGCCTCAGCGGAACACCGGCTTGCGCTTCTCGCGGAAAGCGGCCAGCGCTTCGCGCGCCTCGGGCTGCGTCAGGCGGTGAATGAACTCCCTGCCCTCGGTCACCAGCGCCGTGCGCACGGCCTCGCGGCCGTTGTCCTTGATCAGCGCCTTGGCGGCGATCACGGCAGCCGGCGGCAAGGCCGCCAGGCGACGCACCAGCGCCAGCGTCTCCGTTTCCAGGGCGGCCTCGTCGTCGCAGACGGCATTCACCAGGCCGGTCTGCAGCGCTTCGTCGGCGGCGATGGGCGAGCCCAGCAGCAGCCAGGACATGGCCCTCGCCTGACCGACCAGCTGCGGCACCAGCAGGCTGGAGCCGCCCTCGGGGCACAGGCCGAGCGCCACGAATGGCATCTGGAAGCGCGTGCCG
The DNA here is from genome assembly GCF_002943415.1 of Amnimonas aquatica. Lineage (GTDB taxonomy): Bacteria > Pseudomonadota > Gammaproteobacteria > Pseudomonadales > Moraxellaceae > Perlucidibaca > Perlucidibaca aquatica_A. The sequence goes on from NZ_PTQZ01000063.1 coordinate 8,207, forward strand.
CGCGTGCAGT
>NZ_PTQZ01000064.1:0-5337 GCF_002943415.1 Amnimonas aquatica
TGTCCGCGTGCAGGAACTCGAAGCCCTGCTGAACGACCTGCAGGGCCGCCACGAGCGCTACCAGCATGATGTCCGCGAGCACTTCGAGCAGACCGCCAGTCTGGTCAACGAGCTTACCCAGCGCTACCGCGACGTGCACGAGCACCTGGTGCAGGGCGCACTGACGCTGTGCGACGACCCCAAGCGCCAGCGCGAAGACAATCCCGCGCGCGCCTTCGCCAGCCTGCAGGGCCCGGCCCAGTCCAATACCTACGTCAGCCCCTACACCCAGCTGGAGGAAGGCGACTACTCGGCCTACGAACCGCCGCGCGACTACGCGACCAAGAGCCCCAGCGACAAGGGTACCCTGGACGAGCGCTTCGGCTTCAAGTGATCCCCGCCCGCAACCGCGGGCATGTCGCCGTTCGTCCGGCGCGGCCCGCAGACTGCGACCTAAGGTGAAGCGTACGGCCACGTAACGACCTTACTTTCAGCAGGTGTTTGGTCTACAATCCGCGACCGAAATTCCTGCTTCACCTTTGGCACGCCATGTGCTTCGGCATAGACGACCGAAGGGTAAGCGCCCCGCCGACCCGTAGAGGACACTATTGTGCTCGAAGCCTACCGCAGCCATGTTGCCGAACGCGCCGCCCTCGGCGTGCCCCCGAAGCCCCTGGACGACAAGCAGGTCGCTGCCCTCGTCGAACTGCTGAAGAACCCGCCGGCCGGCGAGGAGGCCTTCCTGGTCGACCTGCTGGAGAACCGCGTGCCCGCCGGCGTCGACCCGGCCGCCTACGTCAAGGCCGCGTTCCTGGCCGCCGTCACCAAGGGCGACGCCAGCTCGCCGCTGGTGGACAAGGCCCGCGCCGTCTACCTGCTGGGCACCATGCTCGGTGGCTACAACGTCGAACCGCTGGTCGGCCTGCTGGATGACGCCGAGCTGGGCGCCGCCGCCGCCGAAGCCCTGAAGAAGACCCTGCTGGTGTTCGACTCCTTCCACGACGTGGAAGAGAAGGCCAAGGCCGGCAACGCCAACGCCAAGGCCGTGCTGCAGTCCTGGGCCGACGCCGAATGGTTCACCAGCCGTCCGGAAGTGCCGCGCGAGATCAAGGTCACCGTCTTCAAGGTCACCGGCGAGACCAACACCGACGACCTGTCCCCGGCACAGGATGCCTGGAGCCGCCCGGACATCCCGCTGCACGCCAACGCCATGCTGAAGAACGTGCGCGACGGCATCCGCCCGGAAAAGCCGCAGGAAATCGGCCCGCTGAACCAGATCAAGGAACTGATCGCCAAGGGCAACCCGGTCGCCTACGTCGGCGACGTGGTCGGCACCGGCTCCAGCCGCAAGTCCGCCACCAACTCGGTGCTGTGGTTCTTCGGCAACGACATTCCGCACATCCCGAACAAGCGTGACGGCGGTGTCTGCATCGGCTCCAAGATCGCCCCGATCTTCTTCAACACCATGGAAGACGCCGGCGCCCTGCCGATCGAGCTCGACGTCAACCAGATGAACATGGGCGATGAAGTCGTGATCCGCATCGATCACGACACCGCGCTGGTCACCGCCAGCAAGAACGGCGCCGAAATCGCCCAGGCCCCGCTGAAGACCCCGGTGCTGCTGGACGAAGTGCGCGCCGGCGGCCGCATCAACCTGATCATCGGCCGCGGCCTGACCGCCAAGGCCCGCGAATCGCTGGGCCTGGAACCGTCGACGCTGTTCCGCCACCCGGTGCAGCCGGCCGACACCGGCAAGGGCTACACCCAGGCGCAGAAGATGGTCGGCCGCGCCTGCGGCCTGCCGGAAGGCACCGGCATCCGCCCGGGCACCTACTGCGAACCGAAGATGACCACCGTCGGCTCCCAGGACACCACCGGCCCGATGACCCGCGACGAGCTGAAGGACCTGGCCTGCCTGGGCTTCTCCGCCGGCCTGGTGATGCAGTCGTTCTGCCACACCGCCGCCTACCCGAAGCCGGTCGACGTCAACACCCACCACACCCTGCCGGACTTCATCATGAACCGCGGCGGCGTGTCGCTGCGTCCGGGTGACGGCATCATCCACTCCTGGCTGAACCGCATGCTGCTGCCCGACACCGTCGGCACCGGCGGTGACTCGCACACCCGCTTCCCGCTCGGCATCTCGTTCCCGGCCGGCTCCGGCCTCGTCGCCTTCGCCGCCGCCACCGGCGTCATGCCGCTGGACATGCCGGAGTCCGTGCTGGTCCGCTTCAAGGGCAAGATGCAGCCTGGCATCACCCTGCGTGACCTGGTGCACGCCATTCCCTACGCCGCCATCCAGCGTGGCGAGCTGACCATCGAGAAGAAGGGCAAGAAGAACGTCTTCAACGGCCGCATCCTCGAAATCGAAGGTCTCGAAGACCTGACCGTGGAACAGGCTTTCGAGCTGTCCGACGCCTCCGCCGAGCGCTCCGCCGCCGGCTGCTCGATCACGCTCAGCGAAAAGTCCGTGGCCGAATACCTGACCTCGAACATCACCATGCTGAAGTGGATGATCTCGCAGGGCTACGGCGACGCGCGCACCATCGCCCGCCGCATCGAGGCCATGGAGAAGTGGCTGGCCAATCCGTCGCTGCTGCGCGCCGACAAGGATGCCGAATACGCCACCGTGTACGAGATCGACCTGAACGAGATCAAGGAACCGATCCTGTGCTGCCCGAACGACCCGGATGACGCCAAGCCGCTGTCCGAAGTCGCCGGCGCCAAGATCGACGAAGTGTTCATCGGCTCGTGCATGACCAACATCGGCCACTTCCGTGCCGCCGGCAAGCTGCTCGACAAGGTGGAAGGCGGCTCGCTCGCCACCCGCCTGTGGCTGGCTCCGCCGACCCGCATGGACGAGCACCAGCTGATGGAAGAAGGCTACTACAACATCTACGGCCGCGCCGGTGCCCGCACCGAAATGCCGGGCTGCTCGCTGTGCATGGGCAACCAGGCCCGTGTCGCGCCGAACACCACCTGCGTGTCGACCTCGACCCGCAACTTCCCGAACCGTCTCGGCCAGGGTGCCAATGTCTATCTCGCCTCGGCCGAACTCGCTTCCGTCGCCGCCGTGATGGGCAAGCTCCCGACCGTCGCCGAGTACATGGAGTACGCCGGCAAGATCGACTCGATGGCGGGTGACATCTACCGTTACCTGAACTTCGACAAGATCGGCGAGTACACGGAACAGGCCGACAAGATCAACGTCGCTCAGCTGACCTGATCCTGATGCGCTGAAACAGAAAGCCCGGCCATGTGCCGGGCTTTTTGCTGGGCCGCTTTCCGCATCCGCCGGAGCTAGCGCCCCGGGACACGCGACGACTCAGACCAGCGGCGGCCAAAGCGCCAGCGCGGCATGCGCCAGGCCGAAACCGATCGCCGCGCCGCAGATGACATCGGTCGGGTAATGCAGGCCGAGCACCATGCGCGACAGCGCCACCAGCACGGTGAACGGCAGCAGCAGCACGGCCAGCGTCGGAAACCAGGCCAGCGCGACGGTGGTGAACAGCACCGCCTGCAGGGTGTGCCCGGACGGGAAGCTGTAGCGGTCGAGCGGCGGGCAGCCGCAGCAGATGTCGCGGTGCGAGATGAACGGCCGCTCGCGCACGAGGCGCCCCTTGAGCAGCTTGTAGATGATGACGCCGACCAGCGCGGTGGCGCCCATCTGCGCGGCGGCGAGGCGGCCGGTCTGGCCCTGCATCATGAACACGATCATGAGCAGGTACCAGAACACGCCATCGCCGAGCCGGCTCACGATGCGGAAGAAAAGCCGCACGGCTTCGCGCCGCGAGGTCTGGTTGAACGCCACGCACAGGCGGTGCTCCAGTACATCGAGTCTGGCCAGGCTGCCGGCGAACGGCGTGGTGAGCGGAGCAGTGGTCTTTTCCATATCGTCACCTTAAGGTCGGGACAATAAGATCAGGTTTCACTGTCGTGACGGATTGATGACAGGCGCGCCGTCTTCACATCGTCACGAGACGGTTATTTCCCTGCAACACCCATGCCGCAGCCTGCAGGCATGAAAATAGCCATCTGCACTGACGCCTGGGCACCCCAGGTCAACGGGGTGGTCACCACCCTCACCCGCACCCGCGAACTGCTGCGGCAGTTCGGCCATGACGTGGAGGTCTTCTCTCCCGCCAGCGGCTTCATCACCGTGCCGCTGCCCAGCTACCCGGAGATCCGCCTGCCGCTGTTCCCCGGACGCCGCCTGGGCCGCCTGCTGGACGAGTTCGCGCCGGATCGCGTGCACATCGCCACCGAGGGCACGCTGGGCCTGGCGGCGCGCGCCTGGTGCATGCGCCGCGGCCTGTGCTTCACCACCTCCTACCACACGCAGTTCCCCGACTTCGTGCACCAGCGCTTCCCCATCATTCCTGCTGCCACGGTCTACCGCCTGCTGCGCTGGTTCCATAATGGTGCATCCGCCACCATGGTCGCCACGCCGCAGGTGCGTGCCGAGCTGGCGCGGCATGGCATAGGCAACACCGTGATGTGGGGACGCGGTGTCGACACGACCCTGTTCGATCCGCACCGGCGACAGCCGCTGGACCTGCCAGGACCGGTCTGGGTCTATGTCGGCCGCCTGGCCGTGGAGAAGAACCTGCCCGCCTTCCTGTCGCTCGACCTGCCCGGCAGCAAGCTGGTGATCGGCGACGGCCCCGCGCGCCGCGAACTGGAGGAGCGCTTCCCGGATGCGCACTTCACCGGCTACAAGTTCGGCGAGGAACTGGCGGGACTGCTGGCCGGTGGCGATGTGTTCGTGTTCCCCAGCCGCACCGACACTTTCGGGCTGGTGATGCTGGAAGCCATGGCATCGGGGCTGCCGGTGGCTGCCTACCCCGTCACCGGGCCGGTGGACGTGGTACGGGAAGGGCTGACGGGCTGTCTGCGCGAGGATTTGCGTGATGCCTGCCTGGCGGCGCTGACGCTGGACCGGAAGGCTGTGCGGGAGGCCGCGCTGGCCTGCGGCTGGGAGAAGGCCGCACGGCAGTTCGAAAGCAATCTGGTGCCATGCCGCCCGTTGCAGGTCGCCCTGCCGCGGGCCGGCATGACCGGCATCTGAGAGACCTCAGGCGGTCTCGATGCCGGTGATGTGCCATGGCGCATCAGCGCGGCCGTAGTCGCGCTCGAGGTGCCAGATATCGATGAAGTCCTCTTCCACGCCTTCGACGCGGTCACGGTAGCGCCCGCTGAAACGGATGCTGACCTCGGCCATGCCGAAGCGCTGGTCCGCACGCACCAGTTCGGTACGCACCGACAGCACTTCCGTGGACGGTGCCACGGCCAGGCTGGCGCGCTCGGCCGACAGGGCAGCGTGCAGCTCGGGCGTCAGGTATTCGCGCAGCGAAGCCA